>DASYZR010000130.1 GCA_035945995.1 bacterium | reverse complement strand
GCCGGGGGACAACGTGACGATCGAGGGGGCGCTGATCACCCCGATTGCGCTGGAGGAAGGGCAGCGGTTCGCGGTGCGGGAGGGCGGCCGGACGGTCGGGGCCGGCGTGGTCGCCAAGATCCTCGCCTAATGGCCACCGCGGCCCGGGACGCAGGTTCGTGATACGATGACGACGACGGGATGGAAGGGGTAGGACGATGCCGCGCGACATTATCACGCTGGCGTGTAATGAATGCAAGCGCCGGAATTACACGCAGACAAAGAACAAGAAGAACACACCCGATCGGGTCGAGCACTCCAAGTACTGCCCGCGGTGCCGCAAGCACACGACGCACCGCGAGACCCGGTAGGCAGGGCGTTTTCGATTCGGCAGGACGTAGGGGCGTAGCTCAGTCCGGGTAGAGCGCTGGTCTCCAAAACCAGTGGTCGGGGGTTCAAATCCCTCCGCCCCTGCCAGCAAATCTCAAAGTCGCCGGTCGATCCGCCGCCAGATGAACACCCCATCCACCGAGTCCGGGGTCCAACCCAGCACCTCGACAAGGAAGCGCAACGCGTCGTGCTCGTGCGGGGATGGACCCAACAGGATCGTCCTGATTCGCTGTCTTTTCAACACACCGATGATCTGCGCCCGAAATGCGGACGTGACGGCCGGCGCGTGTCCGGTATCTTCAATGTCGATGAGCGCGTCCGATAACGGCGTGGGCGCCGGCCACGGCCCCCGCCCCTGCCCGAAGGCGTAGCCCTCGGGCATCTTGAACGTGAGGCCGGCTTCGGCCTGCCACAGCATCGCCGTGGCGCGATCCTCCGTTGAAAACGGTACGATAAGGGCCGGGGACTCGATATGCTGTTGCGCGCGAGGGAGCCGAAAGAACTCGGGTACCTCGGCGTGGGTGACCGGGTAAGGCAGCGGCACTGTCGGCAGCAGGAAGACCACAACGGCGAGACTCGCCGCAAGCCTCGCCAGCCGGCGTGCCTGCGACACGGAATCGTCGGAAACATAGATGGCGAGTATGAGCCCGGCGAACAAGTAGATATACTGGCCGAATCGCGTCGTCAAGACGTCCCGCAAGAACGGAACGCGCTCCACCAGCCGCCACGGCAGGGGAATTGCGCTGAGCGAATGTCCGGCGACGTGCAGGGATGGTCCCAGTGAAAATATCACGGTTGCCAGCAGGATGGCCGAAAGGAATCGGACGTTCCCGTCCGCCCGCTTGATGTACGCGATGATCCCGAGCAGCATGATGAGTGGGAGGCCGAGATATGTGTTCCACTCCCCCAAGTTTCCCGAAAAAAACGAGGTGAGTATGTGCGTGCTGACCGTGGAAAGCGCCTGCACCGAGGTGGGAAGGATGAAACTCAGCGAGTCCGCCACATAGATATCCGCTGACTCGTGAATCGGGTGATACGGCTGCCAGGGTCCGAAGAACGCCAGGTAGAGCGGGTAGGACAGCACCAGAAGGGCGATGATGCCGGCCACGAGCAGACTCTCGGTCCCGTACACTACCTGTCCTCGTGACAGAGCGCGTCTGCGGGAAATCAGCAGCAGGCATGTCCCGACCGCGGCCAGGAAGACACTCATCAGCAGGCCTTCGCTGTTGATGAAATACTGGATGAGCGTAAGGAAGGCCAGCTTCATGCCGTTGAGCCAAGGCGCGTGCTGTTGGGTGACAAAGATGTCGTACAGCACCAATAAGAACAGCGGCGGCGTGAAGGCGATAACCAAATGCGGGTGACCGACGGCGTGGGCCGTCATAAAAGGGGAGAAGCCGTAGACGGCCCCTGCCAGCACGGCCGCGTAGGGCCGGCATCGGAAGAGCCGGAGGGCGGCGTAGTAGGCGGACCATGCCGATGCAGCCATCCCCAGTATCATCGCGGCATTATACGAGAAGATGGGGCCCAACGCCCACGTGAGCGGACTCACGACGAGCCCGACAAAGGGCACCGCGGTATTCCAGGCAAGGTTGGCGCCGGAATCGGAGAAGATCCAATTCGTGAGTAGCGGGTTCAATCGGTGAGAAAGCGCGTACGGGGTCCACGTGAGAAACCACATGAATGACATCGGGTCCGATCTCCCAAAACCCGTTCCCCCGCCAACGTACGCCGTGGCGGGGTGAGACAGGGCCCGCACAAACAACGCCGAAGCGAAGAGAATGTAGAGCGCCAGCGACAAGATATGCAGCCCGGCGTTCCTGCCTGGTGCTGGCCGTTGCGCAATGGAGGCACCCGGCGCCGGCTGTCGCAATCACAGCATCCCCATGTGTTGCTCGGGACTTCGGTCCTAGTCCCCCGGTTCCTTTCCGTTGTTCTCGCGCTGACCAATTTGTACTTTGAGCAGGCGCCACAATCTCCGTGCCCGAATGACCCTTATGGCGATCTTGCGGCAATCTTACAGAGATCTTGCACCGATCGTGGCGGAGGACCAGAACGTGGCGTCATCGGGAAGTGGATTCTACTCCAGTTGGGATGAACAGGATCTTGCCTTGGCCCAGACGATTCGAGCCGTTCGAGCGATTCGCGGGACGGCGCGGCCCCGCGCGGAGATGCCGGGCGTGGGGGTTCAGGAAGAGATTCGCGCGGCCCTCGGCCATCTGTGTTCCGCGATGGACGGTCTGGTTGGGTGGATGCAGCAACGGGGGCAGGTGCATTCGGAAGCGCTGCAATTGGTCGTCAGGCTCCGGCAGGCGGGGGACGCCGTCGCTCAGTGCATGGCCGAGTGTCCGGTCGATGTGGTGCTTCAAGAACCGGAACTGTCCGGCTAGCCCGGCGCCCCTACGGCGACAACCGACCGAGAAGAACGCTCTGTTCAGGAGGCCGGCACGCGCAGCCGGTAGCCGACGCCGGGCTCCGTCACGATGTAACGCGGCCGGGCCGGATCCGGCTCAATCTTGTGGCGGAGTTTGCTGACGTTCACCCGCAGCAGATTGCCGTCGGTGAGGTAGCCCGGGCCCCAGACCTCGCGGAGCAGCTGGCCGTGGGTCATGACCCGCCCCGCGTGCACCGCGAGTGTCTTGAGCAGCGTGTACTCGACCGGCGTCAGCGAGACGTCGCGGCCGCCAACCGTGATGGTGTGGCACGTCCACGGTCAGGTCGCCGGCCGTGATGACCGGCTCGTCCGCCGGCTGCGCGGCGTGTCGCATGGCGACCCGCATGCGGGCGAGAAGTTCGCCCATGCTGAACGGCTTGGTGAGGTAGTCGTCGGCCCCGGCGTCCAGCGCGGCGATCTTGTCCGCGTCCTGGCCGCGGACCGACAGGATGAGGATCGGTGCCTTGGACCACTCGCGAAGGCGCCGGGTGACCTCGACGCCGTCCTGGTCCGGCAGGCCGAGATCGAGGATGATCAGATCCGGACGCACCGTCGCCGCGGCCTCCAGCCCTTCGCGCGCGGAGGCCGCCTCGAAGAGCCGATAGCGCTGCGCCGACAGCGACGTCCTGAGAAACCGCCGGATCGCCCGCTCGTCGTCGATGACTAGGACGCGCGGCACGGCGTCGCCCATCCTGAGGCGCGGTCCCCCTGTTCCGCCGGCTGCGGGAGCCGGACCGGCAGCGCGAAGGCGACGACGGCGCCTCCGTCCCGACGGTTCGCCGCCCAAATCCGGCCGCCGTGCGCGTCGACGATGCCGTGACTGATGGCGAGCCCCAGCCCCGCGCCGTGCCCGGCGCCGTCGTGCTGCACGCGGTAGAACTTGTCGAAGACCCGGGTCACGTCGCCGGGCGGAATCCCGAGACCGCGGTCTTCGACCCGGATCTGCACTTCATCGCCGGCCAGGCGCGCCTCGATCTCGATCGGGGCGTCGGGCGGCGAGTACCGCATGGCGTTGTCGAGGATGTTGACGAGCGCCTGCGTCACCAGCGCGAAGTCCATCGGCACCGGCGGCAGATGCGGCTCGAGGCGCACGCGGATGTCCCGATGCTGGGCCGTCTCGCCGAGCTGCGCGAGCGCCGCGCCGATCAGGTCCTCGACGTCGCCGGGTTCGACCCGGAGCCGCAGCGTCCCGGCCTCGAGGCGGTTCATGTCCAGCAGGCTCCCGACGAGATGGTTCAGCCGGTCGGCCTCTTCCTTGGCGTTTTGGAGCAACTCGCGGCGGACGGCGTCGTCCACGGGGGCCGAGCGGTCGGCCAGGCTCGTCAGGGCCCCGGTGATCGACGCGAGCGGCGTGCGCAGATCGTGGGAGATCGAGTTGAGCAGCGCCGTCTGCAGCCGTTCGGTCTCACGGGCGATGTCGCCGCGGCGGGCCTCCTCCGCCAGCTCCACCCGCTCGATCGCGAGCGCCGCCTGACTGGCGAAGGCGTCGAGAAGCCGCCGCTGCTCCGGGGTGAGCCGCGGTCCCAACGCCGGCGGCTGCACGCCGAGCACGCCGACGACCCGCTGCGCGGTCTTGAGCGGCATGTACCGGGCGGCGGCCGCCGGCAGCGTGTCCGTGGCGTAGCCCGCGGCGTGGCCGTGCCGGAAGGCCCAGTCCGCGACCGCCCGCTCATTCTCGGTCAGCGGGAAGCCCGGGGTCGCCAGTCTTGGTTCGAGCGTATCGCTCTTCGGCAGGAAGATCGCGACGCTCCGGCAGAACGTGGCCGCGATGTGGCGGCTCACCTGACCCAAGATTGCGTCGAGGTCGTTCGTGGCGGCGAGTTCCCCGCTCAACGCGTGCAGCGCCGCCATGTACGCCTCCCGGCTCCGGGCCGCCTGCGCCTGCTCCCGCGTGCGGCTGGCCAGCGTCCCGATCACCAGTCCGACGACGAGCAGGGCGGCCACCGTGACCAAATACTGCGAGTCGGCCACCGTATATGTAAACGACGGCGGTCCGAAGAAGAAGGCGAACGCGGCGAGGCTGATCGCGGCCGCGAGCGTCGCCGGTCCGCGGCCCCACTGCACGGCGACGATGACCACGGCCAGTAGGAAGAGCATCGTCAGATTCGCCTGGGCCCAGACCCCGTGCACCAGCGCGCCCACCAGGACCCCGAACGCCATCACCGCCGCGCCGTAGAGATACGCTTTGCCGTAGAGGACCGGCCGCTCGCCTGGCGCGTCCGGCGTGCGCGTGTGCTCCGCGGCCGAGCTGATCACGTAGACGTCGATATCGCCGGCCGCGCGCACGATCCGGTCGACCACCGAGCCGTGGATCAGCTGGATCCATCGGGGATGGTGCGACACCCCGACCAGGATCTTGGAGACGTTTTGCGCCTTCGCGTACCGGATGATCTCCTCGGACGCCCTCGTCCCGGGCACGCTCACCGTCCGCGCCCCAAGCTCCTCGGCGAGCCGCAGCGTCCGCGCGATGCGGTCGCGCGCCGCCTCCGGCAGCGTCGCGTACTCGGGCGTCTCGACGTGGAGCACGATCCATTCGGCGTCCAGCCCCGCGGCCATCCGCCGTCCGGTGCGGACGAGCCGCTCGGCCAGCGGGTCCGCGTCGATGCAGACCAGGACCCGCTCGCCCGCCGGCCACGGGCCCGCGATCGCGTGCGCCTCCATGTAGGCGCGCATTTGATGGTCGACCTGGCCGGCGAGATACCGCAGCGCGATCTCGCGCAGCGCGGTCAGGTTGCCCGGACGGAAGAATTTGTCGACCGCGCGTTGGGCCTGCTCCGGGACGTACACCTTGCCCTCGTGCAGGCGTTGAATCAGCTCGTCGGGCGGCAGGTCGACCAGCCCGACCTCGTCCGCCTCTTCGAGGATCTGGTCGGGAACCGTCTCGCGCACCGTGATGCCCGTGATCTGGGCGACGATGTCGTTCAGGCTCTCGATGTGCTGGACGTTGAGCGTGGTGTAGACGTCGATGCCGGCCTCCAGGAGCTCCTGGGCGTCCTGGTATCGCCGCGCGTGCCGGCAGCCGGGCGCGTTGGTGTGGGCCAGCTCGTCGACCACGGCCAGGTCGGGGTGCTCGCCGAGGACGGCGTCGAGATCCATCTCCTCGAGCGTCACGCCGCGGTAGGCGAGCTGCCAGCGGGGAATCACGGTGAAACCGTGGACGAGGGCTTCGGTCTCCGGCCGCTTGTGGGTCTCGACGTAGGCGATCGCGACGCGGCGCCCTTCGGCCTCCGCTTCGCGGGCCGCGAGCAGCATGGCATACGTCTTGCCCACGCCCGCGGCGTAGCCGAGGAAGATCCGCAGCCTGCCTTTGCGCTGCCGGCGCTCCTCAGTCTCGGCTTCCTTCAGGAGGGCTTCAGGGCGCGGGCGTGCTGCCTCGCCTGCGTGCGCGATGTGGGGTCACCTCATCCGATCCAGCCCTTGGTTCAACTCTAGCACATTCACGCGCGGTTCACCGAGGACGCCGAACTGGCGGCCCGCGGTGTGCTGCCGGATCAGGCGGTCGACCGTGTCGAGCGGCATGTGCCGGACGCGCGCCACACGGGCGGCCTGGTACTGCGCCGCGGCGGGGCTGATGTCGGGGTCCAGCCCGCTGGCGGAGGCGGTCACGAGGTCCACCGGAACCGGCGCCGTGTTGCCGGGATCCGCCTTCCGGAGGTCGTCGATGCGCTGCTTCACCGCGTCGAGCAGCGCCTGGTTGGTCGGCCCCAGGTTCGAGCCGCTCGATGCCGCGGCGTTGTCCGGGAACGGCGACGTCGCCGACGGCCGTCCCCAGAAGTACTTGGGGTCGGAAAACGGCTGGCCGATCAGCGTCGAGCCGACCACGCGGCCCCCCTCGACGATGAGGCTGCCGTTCGCCTGCCGCGGGAACAGCACCTGGGCCAGGCCGGTCATCGCCAGTGGGTAGAGCAGGCCGAACACGATCGTGGAGAGCACCGTCATCATAACCGACCGGTACACCTGCCGCCTCATGCGCTCATGCTCCCTTCTACCGCAGGCCCAGCACGCCGAGGATCATGTCGATCAGCTTGATCCCGATAAACGGGGCGATGACCCCGCCTAGCCCGTAGACCAGGAGGTTGTCGCGCAGGATCCGGGCCGCGCCCGCCGGCCGGTACTGCACGCCGCGCAGCGCCAGCGGAATCAGCGCGATGATGATGAGCGCGTTGAAGATCACCGCGGACGAGATGGCGCTTTGCGGGGTGGCGAGGCGCATGAAGTTGAGCGCCCCGAGCGCCGGATACGTCGAGGCGAAGGCGGCGGGAATGATCGCGAAGTATTTGGCGACGTCGTTGGCGATGCTGAACGTGGTGAGCGCCCCGCGCGTCATCAGCAGCTGCTTGCCAATTTCGACGACCTCGATGAGTTTGGTGGGGTTGCTGTCGAGGTCGATCATGTTCGCGGCCTCGCGGGCGGGCTGGGTGCCGGTGTTCATGGCCACCGCCACGTCGGCCTGGGCCAGGGCGGGTGCGTCGTTGGTGCCGTCGCCCGTCATGGCGACGAGCCGGCCGCCCGCCTGCTGCTCGCGGATCAGGCGGAGCTTGTCCTCCGGCTTCGCCCGGGCGAGGAAATCGTCGACGCCGGCCTCGGCGGCGATCGCGGCCGCGGTCAGCGGGTTGTCGCCGGTGATCATCACGGTCCGGATACCCATCCGCCGCAGCTGGATGAATCGCTCCTTGATGCCGCCTTTGACGATGTCCTTGAGATGGATGACTCCGAGGATCTTGTCGTTGCGCGAGACGGCAAGCGGCGTGCCGCCGGACCGCGCGATCCGTTCCACGACCGTGTTGAGATCCGGGGGCACGCCGCCGCCCAGCGATCGCACGTGCTCGACGATCGCATCGGGCGCGCCCTTCCGGACCACCAGGCCGTCCATGTCGACGCCGCTCATCCGCGTCTGCGCCGTAAACGGCACGAACCGCGCGCCCTGCGGCGCGTCCGGGCCGGTGCCGACCGTGCGGCCGCGCAGGCCGTACTGGTCCTTCGCCAGCACCACGCAGCTCCGGCCTTCGGGGGTCTCGTCGGCGAGCGAGGCGAGTTGCGCGGTTTCGGCGAGGTCCTCCGCGTTCGCGTGATCGACCGGAATGAACTCGACGGCCTGCCGGTTGCCGAGCGTGATCGTGCCGGTCTTGTCGAGCAGGAGCACATCGACGTCGCCCGCCGCCTCGACCGCGCGTCCGGACAGGGCGATGACGTTCCGCCTGATCATGCGGTCCATCCCGGCGATGCCGATCGCGCTCAGGAGGCCGCCGATCGTCGTCGGAATGAGACAGACGAGGAGCGCCACCAGCACGGTGATCGTCACCGGCGTGCCGCGGCCGGCCGCGCCGACGCTGTAGATCGAGTACGGCAGCAGGGTGGCGCAGACGACGAGGAACAGGATGGTAAACCCCGCCAGGAGGATGTTGAGGGCGATTTCATTGGGCGTCTTTTGGCGCCGCGCCCCTTCGATGAGGGCGATCATCCGGTCGATAAAACCCTCGCCGGGGTTCGCCGTGATGCGCACGAGGAGCCAGTCGGACAACACCCGCGTGCTCCCCGTGACGGCGCTCCGGTCCCCGCCGGACTCGCGGATCACCGGCGCGCTCTCCCCTGTCACCGCGCTCTCGTCCACGGACGCGATGCCCTGGATGACCTCGCCGTCGCCCGGGATGATGTCGCCGGTCTCGACGAGCACCACGTCCCCTTTGCGGAGCGTCGTGGAGGAGACCGTCTCGTAGGGCGCCCCGCGCTCCGGCCGCTTGAGCCGTTTGGCCGGCGTATCGCGGCGGGCCCGCCGAAGGGCCTCCGCCTGCGCCTTGCCGCGGCCCTCGGCCAGCGCCTCGGCAAAGTTCGCGAACACCACGGTGAACCACAGCCAGGCGGACACGCTGCCGATGAACGGCGCCGGCGCCTCGCCCCGGCCGAAGAGGGCCTGGAAGAACAGGATCGTCGTCAGGATGCCCGTGACCTCGACGACGAACATCACCGGATTGCGGACCTGCTGCCGGGGGTCGAGCCGCAGGAAGGAGTCCCGAATCGCGGTGCGCCACAACATCGCGGTCCGCGCGAATTCGTTTTCTACCGGGGCGCTCTGCGCGCTCATCACTTGAACACCGTGCCGGCCTGGAGCAGGAAGTGCTCGACGATCGGCCCCAGCGCGAGCGCCGGCAGGAAGCTCAGGGCGCCGATGATCACGGTGACGGCGGCAAGCCAAACAACGAACTGACCGGTATGGGTGGGCAGCGTCCCGGGACTGACCGGCACGATCTTCTTCGCGGCCATCGAGCCCGCGATCGCCAGTACCGGCACGATCTCCCAAAACCGCCCCAGCCACAGCACGACGGCGCCCACGTCGTTGTAGAACGGGGTGTTGCTGTTGATGCCGGCGAACGCGCTGCCGTTGTTGTTGCCCATCGAGGTGAAGGCGTAGAGAATCTCGCTGTACCCGTGCGGCCCTGGGTTGGAGGCGCCGGCCCGGCCGGCGGGCGTGGCCACCGCGAGCGCCGTGCCGATCAGCACGATCGTCGGCATGACGAGCACGACGACCGCCGCCATCTTCATCTCGAAGGCTTCGATCTTCTTGCCGAGATACTCCGGCGTGCGCCCCACCATCAGCCCCGCGACGAACCCGGCGAGGATCACGACGATCAGCATGTCGTACAGGCCGACGCCGATGCCGCCGTACACGACCTCGCCGAGATGCATCATGATCAGCGGTACTGCGCCGCCGAGCGGCGTGTACGAGTCGTGCATCGAGTCGACCGAGCCGTTCGAGGTGGCCGTGGTCGAGGTCGCCCACAGCGCGGAGTCGGCGATCCCGAACCGGACCTCCTTGCCTTCCATGTTGCCGCCGGGCTGCTCGGGGCCGGCCCGTTGGTCGACCCCGAGATGCGCGATCAGCGGGTTGCCGGCCTGCTCGGCCCACTCGGTTACTACGAGCAGCGGCAGGAACATCAGCGTCATCGCCGCGAGGATCGCCCAGCCCTGCCGCGTGTCGCCGACCATCTTGCCGAACGTGTAGCAGACGGCGGCCGGCAACAGCAGGATTGAGATCAACTCGAGAAAGCCCGAAAACGGGGTTGGATTCTCGAACGGGTGCGAGGAGTTCGTGTTGAAGAAGCCGCCGCCGTTGGTGCCGAGCTGCTTGATGGCGATCTGGGACGCTGCCGGCCCGACCGCGATCACCTGCTCGGTCACCATCACCGGCTTGGTCTTCTGGTGGCCCTGCGCGTCGAGCACCGGCTTCCCGTTCGCGTCGGTGACCGGCTCGTCGTACGACACCGGCTCGAGGAGCGTCGCGGTCTTGTAGGGCGAAAGGGTCGCGACGACGCCCTGGGACGCCAGCAGCAGCGCCAGCACCACCGACAGCGGCAGCAGGATGTACAGGCTGCTCCGGACGAGATCGACCCAGAAGTTTCCGATCGCCCGCGCCGACCCCCCGGCGCCCCCCGGCGCGGACTGGGGGGCAGGCCGGCGCGTCAGGCCGCGGAAGAGGGCGACCATCACCGCGAGCCCGGCCGCGGCCGAGACGAAGTTCTTGACCGTGAGGCCCGCCATCTGCACGAAGTACCCCAGGGTCGTCTCGCCGCCGTAGTTCTGCCAGTTCGTGTTGGTGGCGAACGAGACCGCGGTATTGAGCGAGAGATCCGGGGAGACGGCGGGCATCTTCATGGGATTGAACGGCAGGACGGCCTGCAGCCGCTGAAACGCGTAGAGGAGCAGCATGCCGGCGAACGTAAACAGCAGGATCGCGATCGAATACGTCTGCCACGACATGTCCTCGTCGGGGTCCACGCCCGACCACCGGTAGAAGAGCCGCTCCAGCGGACGGAGGATCGGGTCGAACATGGTCCGTTCGTTCATGTAGACGCGGGCCATGTAGGCGCCGAGCGGCCGGACCAGCGCGAAGACCACAGCGAGCACGAGGAGAATGCGCAGCACGCCGATCGTGGTCATACAAACCACTCCGGCTTCAGCAGCGCGCAGACCAGATAGATGAAGAGCCCGGCCGCGAGCACGCTCGCGAGCACGATCATGCCCGTCACCGTCCCATGAGCCGTGTCAACCCGGGGATCCACACGAGGGTCGAGACTAACAGCAGGATCATCAACCCGTTGATGAGGACGTCCGCCACTTGAGGGCGCTCCTACACCGAAATGAGCTCAGCCGAGCATGGTCAAGACGATAGCAAGGGCGACGTTACGAGGGTGTTTCGAAGGGGGCTGATGGTGTTAATAACTCGTGAATTCGCTCCAGGGCCACGAGGCGGCGTCAGGCCGTGGGAACTCTCCGGCCCAGCAGCGCCTCGCGAAAGGCCTGAACGCTTCCCGAGGGAATGATGGCCAGGACGATGTCGCCGGGGCGCAGGAGGGTGTCGTCGTGGATGACTTCGGCCGCCTCTCCTCGGACGAGGATCCCCAGTGCGCAGCTGTGGGGCAGCGGGAGGTCCCGGACCTTCTTGTCGATCGCGGGCGAGCCCTCGGAGAGCGCCACTTCGACGATCTCCAGGTGACCCCGCCGCAGCGAGGTGAGCGGAATCACATCGGCCACCTCCACCTCCTGCTCGATCAGGTGGTAAATGAGGGTCGTCGAGCTGACCGTCTCGTCGATGCCCAGGAGTTGAAACGTGACCTCGTTCTTGGGGTTGTTGATCCGGGCGATGACCCGTTTCACGTTGAACCGACGCTTGGCCATCTGGCAGATTACCAGATTGTCTTCGTCGTCGCCGGTGACCGCCGCGACCAGGTCTGCGCGCGCCGTCCCCGCTTGGTCAAGCGTCGTGACCTCGCACGCGTCCCCCAGGAGCGCGCAGTCGCCGAACTCCTCCTGCAGCAGATCGAACCGCCGCCGTGTCTTCTCGATGATGGTCACTTCCCAACCCGCGGCCCGCAGCGCTTTCGTGAGATAGTACCCGACTTTTCCGCCACCCCCGACGATGACGTACATGGCTACCGGCTCCTTTCGGGCCCCGCGGAGGGCAGCATGGCGACGTGCGCTGCCTGATAGTCTTCGACGCTCCGCCACGGTCGTTCGATGAGGAAGTCGTGACACATCCCCGCCCCCAGCAGCGTGGGTGAGATTGTGTCAATCCCCAACTCTTTGTACGCTTCGGCTCGGAGCGGATCGTAGATACGGGCGATGACGCGCGGCACCTTGAACTTGATCTTAGCGATCTGCGCGGACATGATGTTGCTATTGTCCCCGTTGGTGGTCGCCGCGAACCCGCCCGCGCGTTCGATTCCGGCCTTGCGCAG
>DASYZR010000129.1 GCA_035945995.1 bacterium | reverse complement strand
CTGGACGATGAGCACGCGATGCCGCCACGGCCCGGTGGTGGGAACGAGGATGCCGGAGACGTTTGGGAAACGGCGCGCGGCCACGACGAGCGGCTGCGGCTTCCAGACGACGACGTCCACCACCTGCTCGTTGAGCCGGATGTCCGCGAGGGCGCGCGAGTCCTCCGGACTCCCGCCGTTGCGGCGTCCGGGCGACCATCCTACAATGGCCGGTGTGGCGCTTCCCCATCGGATCGGGCTCGTCTTCGATATGGACAACACCGTCCTCGGTTCGCACATCGACTTTGCAGCCATCCGGGGGGAGCTCGGCGCCATGCTGCGCGAGGCCGGCGCGACGGCGGAACCGGACGAAGCGCTTCGCCGGCGCGCCATCGGCGAGCTCGTGGCGTGGGGCGCCGCGCACGACGCGGCCAGGCGCACCACGCTTGTGCCGCAGATGTGGGCCGTCATCAGTGCGCACGAGACCGAGGGCCTGCGGGACGCCGGGGCCCTCGACGGCGCCCCGGACGTGCTTGCCGCGCTGCGGTCGTGCGGATACCGGCTCGCGATTCTCACCAACAACAGCCGCGCCGGCGCGTCGGTGGCTCTTCGGGCCGCGGGACTGGCCGACGCCGCCGAAACGGTGGTGACGCGGGACGACGTGGCGGCCATGAAGCCCGCCGGCGACGGCGCGGTCGAAGCGCTGCGCCGCCTCGGCGGCCCGGACCGCGCTTACGTGATCGGCGATTCCTGGATCGACGGCGCCGCCGCCGCGGCCGCCGGCGCGCGGTTCATCGCCTACCGCCGCACCGCGGACGAACTCCGGGCCCACGGCGTCCGGCCCTGGCGCGTGATCCACCACCTCGCCGAGCTCCTGGGCATCGACTTCGGGGACGGATGACCCTACAGCGCGGCGGCGCGGGGAAGCACGTCTTCCGCGATCAGCCGGACGGCGTCCAGATCGTCCTGATCGAAGAATTGTAGATTGAACCGCGCGATCCCCTCCGCGCTGAGCGCGCGCATCTGCCCGACGATCTCCTCGGGCGTGCCGACCAGCCATCCTGCTTCCTGCAGTTCCCCCGGCAGCTTGGCCGCGGGGGTTGCGGCGCGCGGCGGCACGTACTCTTGAATCTTGCGCGCCCGCCGTTCGAGCGCCGTCCCCGTCTCCCCGATCAGAATGCCGCCCATCCACGACCGGCGGATGGTCGCGGGATCCCGGCCCACTTTGCGGCAGGCCGCCTCGAGGATCCGAGTCCGCTCCCGGACCGACGCGGGCGGCTGCGATCCGCCGCAGTTCCACTCGTCCGCGTGCCGCGCGACGACCTCGAGGAGCCGCGGTCCCTTGCCGCCGACGATGAGCGGCATCCGCGGCCGCTGCGCCGGCTTGGGCCAGGCGGTCCCCCCGTCGAGCCGGTAGAATTTCCCCGCAAACCGCGCCGGCGCATCGGCCCAGAGGGCGAGCATGACCTGGATGCCCTCGTCCAGCCGCCGGATGCGTTCGCCGACAGGCGGGTACGGAATCCCGAACGCCTGGTGCTCGCCGTCGTTCCAACCTGCGCCGACGCCCAGTTCGAGACGGCCGCCGGAGAGGACCTCGATCGCCGCGGCTTCGCGCGCCAACATCGCCGGATGCCGGAACGTGATCGGACAGACCAGCGGCCCGAACCGGATCCGCCGCGTGTTCAACGCGAGATAGGCGAGCGAGGGCCAGGTGTCGAGCCCCGGACGCGTGGCCACGCCAAAGAGGGAGAAGAGATGGTCCGATCGCCAGAGGGACTCGAACCCGAGCGTGTCGGCCGCCTCGGCCAGCCGGCGCCAGCGGTCCCACGTCAGGCCCTCCTGGCCCTCGATCATCAGGCCGACATGCGCCACGCCGTTCCTCCAGACCGCGATCCGCCTACCAGAAGTGCTTGAACTTCTTGGCGAAGCGGCGCTCGAGCGCGTCTTTGTGCAGGTGGTATACCGGGCAGTTGCGGATGACGCACACCTGGAGGGCCGTGTTGCAGTACGCGTTCGGCACGCGCCAGCACTCGTGATTGATGAAGTAGGACCGGCACACCCCCGTGCGGGACTGCGCCTGCATCGGGTTGACCGTGTCCGCGCTCACGGTCTCC
>DASYZR010000128.1 GCA_035945995.1 bacterium | reverse complement strand
CCCCCGCGGGGAGGGCGCGCCGCGGCCCCCGGGCCGACCGGTCCACGGCGTCCGCGCGGCAGACCGAACGGCTTCGCGATCTTGCGCCGCGGCGGGCGGCCGCCCCGCCGGCGAAACGCCGCTACGTGGTCACGGCGGTGGCGCGTGCCCTCGGCATCCTCGAAAACGTCGACGGCGGCCCGCGGGGCACCGGGATCACCGAGCTCAGCCGCCGTCTCGGGTTGGGCAAGAGCACCGTCCACCGCCTCTGCGCGACGCTCGAACACCATGGCTACCTCGTGCGCGATCCCGGCACCGGCCGGTACCGCCTTAGCCTGCGCGTGTTCCAAATCGGCAGCCACGCCCTCGAGGCCCTGGATCTGCCCGCCCGCGCCCTGCCCGAGCTCGAGAGGCTCGGCGCCGCGACCGAGGAAACGGTCCATCTCGCGGTCCTGGACGGCCCCGACGTGATCTTCATCGGCAAGGTCGAAAGCCCGCGTCCGCTGCGCCTGTACTCGCACGTCGGGCGCCGCTGCCCCGCCCACTGCACCGCGGTCGGCAAAGTGCTGCTCGCGTCCGTCCGCCCCGGGCAGCGCGCCCTCGCCTCCGCGCGGCCGCTCAAGCGCTACACGGCCAAGACCATCACCTCGGCACCGGCCCTCGAGCGGGAGCTCGAGGAGGTGCGGCGGCGCGGCTACGCCACCGACGACGAGGAGTTCGAGGAAGGCATCCGCTGCGTCGCCGCCCCGGTCCGCGACTACCGCGGCCGGGTCATGGCCGCGCTCAGCGTCTCCCTTCCGGCCGGCCGGCTGCCACGGAGCCGCACGGCCGCGCTGGTCGAGCAGGTGCTCGAGGCCGCCCGGCGCGTCTCCAAGGAACTCGGATACCGCGCCGCGGCGTCCGCCGCCCCTCCGGGTGAGCCGCCCTCCGTCGAAGCGCCGTCATGACGCGCGACGTGGCCTGGCTCATCGGCGGCAAGACCGGGGAAGGCGTGGACTCCGCGGGCGAGATCTTCGCCCGCGCCGCCGCGCGGGCCGGAGCTCACGTGCACACGTTCCGGCTCTTCCCGCCGATCATCAAGGGCGGGCCGACGTCCTATGAGGTGCGCGCGGCCGACGGCCCGGTCACCGCCCGTGCCGATGTCCTCGACTGCGTGATCGCGCTCGACGACGACACAGCCGTCCGCCACGGTCCGGCCCTGGGCCCCGACGGCCTCCTGCTCACGGACGAGGGCCGCCCGGGTCAGCCGGCGGCCGCCGACGTCGGGCGGCGCGCCCACGGAGCCTTCGCCTGTACGGCGCCGCTCACCGCCCTCGCCCGCGAGTCGGGCGATCCGATCATGAAGAACATGGTCGCGCTCGGCGCCTCAGCGCGCCTGCTCGGGCTCGACGTTGCTGTGTTGCGGGAGACGGTGCGGCGCCGGTTCGCCGACAAGCACGCGCGCGTACAGGAG
Organism: bacterium; assembly: GCA_035945995.1. Lineage (NCBI taxonomy): Bacteria > bacterium. The sequence goes on along the minus strand of DASYZR010000128.1, from coordinate 24,984 downwards.
CAGAACACCGCGGCCGTCGACCGCGGGTGGCGCTACGCCGAGGCGCACCTGGACGGCCGCCTCCCCGGGCGGGCGCTGCCGCGCGCCCCGCGCGCCGGCCGCTGGCTGCTCTCCGGCAACGACGCGATCGCCCTCGGGGCGCTGGCGGCGGGGTGCCGTCTATACGCCAGTTATCCGATCACCCCTGCCAGCGACATCCTCGAATGGATGGCCGCGCATCTGCCGGACGTCGGCGGCGCAGCGCTGCAGACGGAGGACGAAATCGCGGCCCTCGGCGTGGTCATCGGGGCCGGCTACGCGGGCGTGCGCGCCATGACGGCAACAAGCGGCCCGGGCCTCTCCCTTATGACCGAGACGATCGGGCTTGCCGGCATGGCCGAAATTCCGGCTGTGATCGTCGCCGCGCAGCGCCCCGGCCCGAGCGCCGGCATGCCGACGAAGCACGAACAGGGCGACTTTCTGCACATGGTGTACGCCGCGCACGGAGAGTTTCCGCGCATCGTCCTGACCCCCGGCTCGGTCGAAGAGTGTTTCACCGACGCGGCGCTGGCGTTCAACCTCGCGGAGCGGTATCAGTGCCCGGTGATCGTAGGCGTCGACCAGGACCTCGTGCTCTCCCGCGCCACGGTGGCGGGCCTGCCGTTCGATGAGGTGCGCATCGATCGGGGCGACCGCCTCGACGACGGCGAGGCCGCCCGGACCGGCGGGACGTACGAGCGGTATGCCCTCACACCGAGCGGGATCTCGCCCCGGGCCGTCCCGGGACAGCCCGGCCTCCGCTTCCTCAGCAGCGGCGACGCGCACGATCGCCGCGGCGTCATCGACGTCGAGGATCCGTCGGTGCGCCGCGCCATGGTCGACAAGCGGCTCCGGAAGACCCGGGAGATCGGGCGGGACGCGCCCGGCGTGGAGGTGGACGGCGAGGGCGACGTGCTCGTGATCTCGCTCGGAGCGCCGTGCGGCCCGCTCCGCGAGGCCGCCGGCCGGCTGCGGGCGGACGGCGTCCAGGTGCGCGTGCTGCGCATCCGCCGCCTGTGGCCCTTCCCGACGCCCGAGGTCACGCCCGAGGTCGCCCGCGCCCGGCGCGTCGTGGTCGTCGAACACAACGCGACCGGCCAGATCGCGACGCTGCTCCTCAGCCACGTGGGCGGGCACGACAAGGTCGAGGGGCTGCGGCAGTACAACGGGCTCCCGTTCCGGCCCGCAGACATCGAAGCCGGACTCCGGGCGGCCGCCGGACGCCCCGGCGCCGGCGCCGGGAGGTGACCACGGCGATGGCCGCCGCGCTGACCTACAAGGACTTTGCCGCCGAGCGCGCGACGTGGTGTCCGGGGTGCGGAGATTTTGCCGTCCTCCGCTCGCTGCAAGAGGCGTGCGCACATCAAGGGCTTGCGCCCCACCGCGTGGTCCTCGTCTCCGGCATCGGGTGCTCGGGCAAAATTACGTCCTACACCGGCACCTACGGCTTCCACACCCATCACGGCCGGACGCTGCCGGTCGCGACCGGCATCAAGCTCGCCAATCGCGATCTCGCGGTGATCGCCGCGGCCGGCGACGGCGACGCCTACGGCATCGGCCTCAACCATCTCATCCATGCGATTCGCCGCGACGTCGACGTAACGTATGTCGTCATGGACAACGGCGTGTACGGCAACACCAAAGGCCAGACGTCCCCGACGACCGCGGCCGGGGTGCGGACCCCGTCGTCCCCGAGCGGGGCGGTCGACGAGCCGATCCATCCGCTCCGGCTCGCGCTCGCCGCCGGCGTCACGTACCTGGCCCAGGGCACGAGCGGTGATCCGCCGCAGCTGACGCGGCTCATCGAGGACGGCCTCCGTCACCGCGGCTTCGCCCTCATCAACGTGATCAGCCCGTGCCCAACGTACGACCGCGTCCGCACGTATGCCTGGTGGCGCGAGCGGCTTCAGAACCTCGACGCGGAGGCGGCGTACGACGCCGGCGATCTCCGGTGCGCCTGGGAAACGGCCGCGGCCCGGGACACCGAGGTCGTGGGATTGCTGTACCGCGCGCCCCGCCGCGCGCTCGACGAGCGGCTGCCCAGATTCGCCGCCTCACCGCTCGCCGCGGAGACGCTCCGGCCCGACGTGGATCGCGCGCGGCGGATCCTCGACGACGAGTACGCGCTGTGAACGTCGACGACCCGGCCTTCTACGTCGATCCGACACTCGAGACGATGGCGCGCGACGACCTCGCCGACTACCAGTGGCAGCGGTTCGCGCGCATCGCTCCGCTCCTGGCCGCCGGCAACGCCTTCTACCGCGCGAAGTGGCGGGCCGCCGGCGTCGACGACGCGCGGGCGATCGCGGACTGGACGGCGTTCCGGCGGCTGCCGTTCACCACGAAGGCCGAGCTCAGCCGCGATCAGGAGGCGCACCCGCCCTTCGGCACCGACCTGACCTTCCCGCTCGAACGGTACGTCCGCGTCCATCAGACATCCGGCACGACCGGCCGGCCGCTGCGCTGGCTTGACACGGCCGAGTCGTGGGACTGGTGGCAGCGGTGCTGGACGTTCGTGTACCGGGCCGCCGGCGTGGGACCGGGGGATCGGATCTTCTTCGCGTTCTCGTTCGGCCCGTTCATCGGCTTCTGGGCGGCCTTCGACGCCGCGCGCCGCAGCGGGGCGCTCGCGATTCCGGGCGGCGGCCTCGATTCCGCCCTTCGCCTCCGCCTGCTGGCCGAGAGCCGGGCGACGGTCCTCGTCTGCACCCCGTCGTACGCGCTGCGGCTCGCCGAGGTCGCGCGGGCCGTGGGCCTGGACGCGGCCGCCCTGCCGGTGCGGGTCACGATTCACGCCGGGGAGCCGGGGGCCAGCATCCCGGCCACCCGCCGGCGGATCGAAGCGGCGTGGGGCGCGACCTGCATCGATCACACGGGGCTCACCGAAGTCGGCGCAACCGGCTTCACCTGCCGGGCGGGCGAGCTTCACGTCAACGAGAGCGAATTCATCGCCGAGGTAATCGACCCCGACACCGGCGGGGTCGCGGCGGGCGGCGACGGGGAGCTCGTGCTGACGAACCTGGGCCGCGAAGGGTCGCCGGTGGTCCGTTACCGGACCGGCGACCGCGTGCGGCTGGTCCGCGACCGCTGCGCCTGCGGGCGGACGTTCGGCCGGCTCGCCGGGGGGATTCTCGGCCGCGCGGACGACATGCTGATCGTGCGCGGCGTCAACGTGTTCCCGAGCGCGATCGAGGACGTCGTGCGGCAGTTCGAGTGCGTCGACGAATTCCGCATCGAGGTGCGCCGGCGCAGCGAGATGACGGACCTGCGCGTGGTGGTGGAAATCGACGGCGACCGCCACCGCGCCGAGGACGTCGCCGCGACGCTCGCGGGCCTCCGCGGGCGTCTCCGGACGGCGTGCGGGATCCGGATCGACACCGATGCCGCGGCCGCCGGCACGCTGCCGCGGTGGGAGCTCAAGGCCCGACGCATCGTGCGCGTCGACGGCGAAACGCCGTAGCGGTGGGCCGGACCTCCCCGTCCGTCGACCCCGGCCGCTTATGGTCGAGTCTTGCGGCGATGGCCGGGATCGGCGGGACCCCGGGCGGCGGGGTCCGCCGCCTCGCGTTGAGCGATGACGATCGGGCGGCCCGCGATCGGCTGGCGGAGTGGCTCACCGCCGCCGGCCTCGACGTGCGGGTCGACGACCTCGGCAACATGTATGCCCGGCGGGCGGGCACGGACGCCGCCGCGGCGCCGGTCGTGTTCGGGTCGCATCTCGACACCGTCCCCACGGGCGGCCGGTTCGACGGCGCGCTCGGCGTGCTGGCCGCCCTCGAGGTGGTCCGCGCGCTCGACGGGGCCGGCGTCCGGACGCGCGCGCCGCTCGAGGTCGTCAATTGGACCAACGAGGAAGGCGCCCGCTTCGCCCCGGCGATGCTGGCGAGCGGCGTGGTCGCGGGCCGGTTCACGCGCGACGAAGCCTACGCCGCGCGCGATGCCGACGACCGGACGTTTGGCGGCGAACTCGCGCGGATCGGCTACCAAGGCGACGCCGCCCACCGGCTGCGCGAATGCGCGGCCTACCTCGAACTGCACGTCGAGCAGGGTCCGGAGTTGGAGCGCGCCCGCGCCCAGATCGGTATCGTCGAGGGCATCGAAGGCATCTCCTGGAATCGCATCGAGATCACCGGCCGCGCGGCGCACGCCGGGCCGACGCCGATGCCGGCGCGGCGCGACGCCCTCGTCGCCGCCGCCCGCCTGATCTTGCTCCTTCGCGATACCGCGGACCGGCTCGGCGTGCGCGCCACGGTCGGCCGCCTGGATGTCTCGCCGAACACCATCAACGTCGTGCCGGGCCGCGTCGAGATGACGCTCGACGTGCGCGCGTCCCGCGACGACCGGCTGGACGCGGCGCTCCGGGAGGCCGACCGGGCCTGCGGGCGCGTCGCGGACCTCGATCAGGTCGAGGTGCGGCGCGCGGAGTTCTGGCGTAGCCCGGTGACGCCGTTCGCGGAACGCATCGTCACGACCGTGGCCGGCGCCGCGACGCGCCGTGGCTACAGCGCGCGGCGGCTGTGGGCCGGCGCCGGCCACGACGCGAAGTACATGGCGGACCGTTTCCCGGCCGGGATGATCTTCGTGCCCAGCAAGGACGGCGTGAGCCACAACGAAGCGGAATGGACGCCGCCGGAAGACTGCGCGCGCGGAGCGACGGTGCTGCTCGACGCCGTCCTCGCGCTGGCCGGGACGGCCTGAGGGGTCACATCGCTCCGTAAAAGTGCCGGTACTGCCACGCCGCGTCTTCTCGCAGTTGCTCTTCCGACCACGTCCCGTCGCCGAAGCGCGCGACCGACAGCGGCGACAGGTCCATTGGCGGCCTGCCGTCCATGATCCACGCGGCGAGCGCCTCCCCGAGCGCCGGAGCAATCGAAAGACCGGCAACATTGCAGCCGCTCGCAAAGAAAAAGCCCCGCGCGGCCGGGGCCGGTCCGAGAATGTGCTCGCCGTCGGCGGTCATGGTCGGGATCCCGCCGCGGTGCTCGCGAACCCCCGCCGCCGACAGTACCGGCAGCTGAACCTTCACGTCATCGGCGGCGCGTCTCAGGACCTCGGCGTCGAGGGGCGTATCCTTGATGTCGAAGCCGGGGCCGACCGAGTCCATGTCGAGCAGGCGCGGGTTGTCTTCAAAGACGCCCCACAGGAGCCCGCCGTCGCACGGCCGCACGTAGACCGCCGCGTCCATGATGCGAATCATCGGCAGGTCGGGACGCGCGCCGTCCAACGGCACGGTGACAAACAATTGGTGGCGGGTCGGGACGAGCGGCACCCGGATTCCGCTGGCCTCGGCCATCTGCCGCGTCCACGCGCCGGCCGCGTCCACAACGACCGGTGCCCGGATGATCCCCCGGTCGGTTTCGACTCCAATGACGTGTCCCGCTTCGACCACGACGCGGCCGACGGTGGTCCGGGGGAGCACCGTCGCCCCGTGGGCCTCGGCGCCGCGGGCCAAGCCAACCGCGACCTGTGCCGGATTGAAATACATGTCGTCGGCCACCCGTAGCGCGGCGGCGATGCCGTTGGGGTGAAGAAACGGGTTCACTCGGCTCGCCTCTGCCGGCGAAATCTCTTCCACGTCCAGGCCCATTCGCCGGCCCCGGGCGACATCGTCGGCGATCACGTGCGCGTCCTGGGGACGGCGCGCAACCTTGAGGCTGCCCGAGCGCACCCATTCCAACGGCTGCCCGGTATCCGCGGAGAAGCGCTGCAACTTCTCACAGGCGATCTTGATTAAGGTGATCATCAGGTCGCTCTTGCGAACACAGCTCACCAGGCCGGCGGCGCGCGGTGAGGTCTGCGAACCGATGTCGTGCTGGTCGAGGAGCGCAACGCTGCGGCGCCCCGCTTTCGCGAGATAGAAGGCGGTGGCGGCGCCGAGGCCGCCCGAGCCGATCACCACAACGTCTGTCCGGGTGATCATCGTCAGCCTCCGTCCGGCGCTACCTCCACCATCGCGTCGAACGCCGCCTGGCCCGCGGAGAACTCGAAGACGTCCACCGCCTCGTCGGGGATCGATGGATCGCCGGACGTGAGCTCGTTGAGGCCCGTCCACCCGTCCCGCATCCACACGGTACCGGACGGCACGTCGCCTGTGACGCGCGCGTGCGCCCGGAATTCGCCGCGCTCGTTGAAGATGCGGATCGCGTCCCCGTCGCCGAGGCCGCGGGAGGCCGCGTCGGCCGGCGACATCCACAGGATCGGGGCGGGATCGAGCCGCGCCAGGGTCGGCAGCGCCCGGCCGTGGTCGTAAAACCCGTGAAACTGGGTGAGCGTCCGGCCCTGACGGAAGCTGAGCGGATGGCCGCCGGTCGCCGGCAGCGGCGTATACACCGGGAGCGGCGGCAGGCCGAGCGACCCGGCCCGCGCGGAATAGAACTCGATCTTTCCCGACGGCGTCGGAAACGCCAGATCGGGATGCGCGACGTGCGAGATGTCGAGCGCGCGGATTCCGCCCTCGGCGCGCAGCGCGCGCACCGTCGCGTGTCCGGTGGCCGGGTGGTCCAGGATCGCATCGATCGGCCCCTCGTCCGTGTCCCAGGGGAAGAACTCGTCGAGCCCCAACCGCCCGGCGAGATCGCGGAGCACGCGCGTGAGCGGGCGCGCTTCCCCGGCCGGCTCGAGGATCTTCGGCATCAGGTACAGGTGCGTGTTGGTGCTCTTGCAGCCCGTGTCCTCGAGCCACGCCGTCGCGGGGAGCATCACGTCGGCGAAGCGCCGGGCGGTGTCGTTCATGAACAGGTCGTGGCTGACGACGAGGTCGGTGCGGGCGAGGCCGCCGGCCACCGCCGCGGCGTCGGCGAACGATGAGAGCATGTCGGTCCCGAAGAGGCCGAGTACCTTGACGCGGCCGCCGGCGAGCGCTTCGGTGATCCGCGGCATCTGGTTTGGGACGTAGCGGCCGGGCGGACGCCGGTCCGCGGCCGCAATCCCGGCCAGCGCCTGACCGTGCGACGAGCTCCCGTGGCGGGGACCGAGACCGGCGCCGGGCCGGCCGAGATTTCCGGTGAGCGCCGGCAGGCACGCGACGGCCCGGCCGCCCTGCCAGCCGTTGACCCCTTTGTGCATCGAACTGCCGCCGATCACGATCATCGCCGGCCGGACGGCGGCGTAGCGGCGCGCGAGCGCGGCGATGCGGCCGGCCGGCAGCCCCGTCTCCCCCGCCGCCCACGCCGGCGAGAACGGCCGGACATGCTCGGCCAGCGCGTCGAAGCCCACGGTGTGCGCGGCGACGAACGCGCGGTCGTAGCGGTCCTCGCCGACGATCACATGCATCAGCGCGAGCGCGAGCGCCGCGTCGGTGCCCGGCCGGATCACGAACACCTCGTCCGACTGCGCCGCCGCTTCGGTGCGCCGCACGTCGATCGTCACGATCTGGGCGCCGCGCCGCCGGGCGGCCGCGAGATGGCGGCCGGTGTTCGGCTGGCTGGCCAGGTTCGCGCCCCACAGGAGGATGAGCTCGGCATGCGCGCCCATGTCCTCCTTGGTGTTCGTCTCCAGCGGTCCGGTGAGCCCGATGCCGAAGGCCCCGAGGCCCCAGCAGATCATCGTCGCGTTCCACCACTGGCAACCGTAGAAGTTGGCAAACCGGCGCAGGAGCTGGCCGCCGGTCCGCACGCCGTAGTTGTTCGCGTTGTTGCCGTGGCCCTGCCACAGCGCAACCGACTCCCGCCCCGCCGCCCGCATCCGCGCGACGATGAGATCGAGCGCCTCGTCCCACGTCGCCCGCCGCCACGCGTCGGCGGCGCGGCGGCCGCGCACCAGAGGAAACAGCAGCCGCTCTGCATTGCCGATGATCTCCCGCGACGCCTGACCGCGGACGCACAGAAACCCGCGGCTGTCGGGGTTGTCCGGATCGCCGCGGACGGCGATGAGCCGGCCGTCCTCCACATCCACCAGCATGCCGCAGAGCGTGGGATGGCAGTTCATCGGACACATCGTCCGGATCGTGCGCACGGTGCTCATGTCCCCCGCCGCGCCTATCCGACGGTGATGGTCATCCCATCCTCGGCGCTCTCCCATGGCGCCTCCTCCCGGTGTGCCAGCATCTCCTCGCCCATGTGCGTCAGCACGATCCGCCGGCTGCGCAGCTCGTGTCGATGCGCGAGCAGCGTCGGGAGATCGAGGTGGTTTGGCACCGTCCGATCGTACCCGTTGCATTCGAGCAGGAGCAGATCGGCGTCCTCGGCCGCTTTGGGCAGCCCGGGCGCCCACCGCGTGTCGCCCGAATAAGCGATCGTGCGGCCCTCACACTCGATGCGCAGCGCCGTGGGCGGCGCCCCGCAGGGATGCTCCACCTGGTAGGGCGTGACGGTGAGGCCGGCGATCCGGTTCGGCGTCTCGAGCGCGTATTCGTGGATGTCGAGCGGGAACCGGAGCGGGATCGCCGACGAGCCGGGGAACAGCGCCTCCATCACGTCGCGCAGTCGCCCGCGCGCCCCGGGCGGTCCGGCGACGAGCAGCGGCCGCGTACGCCGCACGTTGAAGTGCGAGTCGAGCAGGAAGAACGGGAGCCCGCCCATGTGGTCGCCGTGGAGGTGGCTCAAGAGAATCAGATCGATGCCGGCCCGGTCCACCCCGAAGCGGTGCATCGCCACGACCGCCGTGGCGCCGCAGTCGACGAGGAATCGCGTCGACTCCCCGGACACCAGAAAGCAGGTTTGCATCCGGCCCCCGCTGCCGAACGCGTCGCCCGACCCGAGCACGCGGACGCGGAGCGGCGGCACCACGCGGCTAGTGCGTCCGGTATTGGCTGAGCAGCCGGCCGGCCTGCTGCTGCGCGTCCCGCAGCGCGGCCTCGGGCGTCTTGCGGCCGGTGAGCGCGGCCTGGAGGGCGTTGGAGAACATCGTCTGGATCTCGCCGCCGTGGTGCGTCGAAAGCTCGGCCTGCGCGTACGGCAGCTGGTCCCGGGCGGTGAGGGCCTGCGGGAACCCGTCCGTGTAGTCCTTGTACAGCTTGACGTTGAAGGCCGACTTGCGGACCGCGACGTACCCCGAGGCTTGGCTCCAGCGCGCCGCCTGCTGCGGCGCCGTCATCCACTGGACGAACTCCCACGCCGCTCGTTGGCGCTCCGGCGGGATCCCCCGGAAGATGTACAGGTTGCCGCCGCCCGTCGGCGTCCCGTACCGCCGGTCCGCCGGCATGAACGCCGTGCCGAACTTGAACGAAGCGTTGGAGCGGATGAAGGTCAAGCTGCCGGTGGAATGATAGATCATCGCGTACCGCCCGGCGACGAATTCGGTGGGCAGCGTGTCCCACGACACGATCCCGCGGGGCTCGACGCGAAGGTCCGCGAGGCGCAGCCAGTACTGCAGCGCCCGCCGCGTCGCCGGTGTGTCGAAGTACGTGTCGGTACCCTCGGGGTTGGCCATTCGCGCCTGGCCCGCTTCCGCCGCGAATCCCTGAAACAGCCAGTACGTGAAGCCCGACGTCGGGATCCCGACCCCCCACTGGGTCACCGTGCCGCCCGCGTCGTGCGCCGTCAGCTTCTGCGCGTCCTGTTCGAGCTCCGTCCAATTGGTCGGCGGCTTGTTCGGATCCAGCCCCGCGCGCTGGAACGCGTCCCGGTTGTAGTAGAGGACGATGGTGCTGCGCTGAAATGGGATGGAATAAGTGGTCGTCGCGGTCCGCGAGTTCAGCCAGAACGCGTCGAAGAAGTCCGCGCGGAACCGCCCGCCGCCGGCCTGTTGGATGAACGCGTCGAGCGGGATGATCGCGTTCAGGTCGAGCAGCGTGTAGAGGTCCGTGGACAGCAGGACCGCGACGTCGGGGGGACTGCCCGCCATGACCGCGGTCTGCGCTTTGGTCATCGTATCGTAGTACCCGCCGGCGAAGATCGGCGTGACGTGCATGCCGGGATGGATGCGGTTGAAGTCGGACACCATCCCGTCCATCACCTTGGCCAGCGGACCCGACACGCCGACCGGGTAGTAGAACTTCAGCTCGAGGGCCGCTCCCGCGGGTCGCGGCGCGGTCAACGGCGAGGCGATGGCCGCGGCAACGGCCAGCGCGAGCAGGATTATGCTGCAGCGCTTCATCTCGATGCTCCCCTCCCCGTGGCAATGCCATTCGCGACCCCGCGACCCACTTCAGGTCAGCGAAACGCATCTCCTCCCGGCGGGCACCTTGCGACAAGACAAGGGCCCGGGCGCCGAGACACCCCGGGCCCGTATGCGGCGCCGGCGCGGAGCTATTGGACGATGACCGTCCCGCTCATGCCCTCCGGCACGTGCACCACACACCAGTACGTGTAGGTGCCGGGCTTGGAGAACGTGAGCGAGTACTCCGTGGGGCCCGGCGGGTTCACCGGGAGAAGAATTTGCGAGTTGTGGTAGGTGTTGCCCGTGTGCCGCGGTCCGCCCGCCGGCGCGAGGATCTTGGGGTTGAAGAAGATCTTGGGCGGACCCTGGGCCTGCTGCTCCAGCAGGAGAAACTGCGGCACCGCCCCGGTCCCCTGGAACGTCACCGTATGGATCTCAAACGGGTCCTTCATCACCCACCGCACCGTGCTGCCGGCCTTGACCCGGAGCGGCCCGGGCGTGAACCTCAGGAGCGTGATGCGGGCCTGCGAATCCCCGACCATCGGCGCGGTATACACGGTGCCCGACGGCGCGGCGGCCGTTGAGACGTTCCAGGCGGCCCGCAGCCGCCCGCCGGCCTTGAGCGCCTCGGCCCACTGCGCGGCCGCGGCGCGGCCGTAGCCGACCTGCGTCATGGGCAGCTTGGCGCCCGCGAGTTGGACGACGACCGTGCCCTGCATCCCGGGATGGAGCAGGCAGACGTACGTGTACCGCCCGGGGGTGGTGAACGTGACCGTGTAGTGTGCCCCGGCCGGTTCGAGCACGCCGGAACTCACGATCCCGGTGCCGTCGTACGCCTTGCCCCCTTGAGGGAACGCGGCCGCGGGATTGAAGAGCACGCGGTTGTCCGGTTGCGGCACAAGCAGCGCGGGCCGTTTCGCCCCGGATAGAAACGTCACCGTGTGTTCGAGCACCGTGCTCTTGGTCCATGTGATGGTGTCGCCCGCGTTGACCGTGATCGTCCGCGGATAGAAGTCCTGGCCCTGGAGCGCATGATCCGGCGTGTCGGCGCCGATCGACACCTTCCACGTCCTGGGCGCGGGCTGCGCCCGTCCGGGCAGCGACAAGGAACCGATCGCGAGCGCACAGCCGAGTCCGAACAGCAAGAGACGATGGAGCAATCGCAGCATTGGGCCCCCCTGATGCGGCAGCGTTCCGATTGCAAACCTACGTGCAATTCGTGCGGCGGACCGGAACTCCTGCCCGTCAACGGAACAGGTCGTGTGCGGGGTCGCGCAGCAGCTGCGCGGCACCGCCGGGGCCGTCCGCCACCGCGAGGCCCTGCACGAGCACGGCCGGCACGGCCTCCGCGCACTGGCCCTGCAGCAGGGTCGCCGCCGCGGCGAGTTCGTCGGCGATCGCCTCCGTCGACGTGCGCAGGGTGTACCCGTAGAGGTCCGGGCGCCCGACGAGGCTCACCACGGGCTCCAGGCCCGCGGCGCCGATGCAGACACCGACCGCGCCCGCCCGGTGCGGCCGGCCGTGGCTGTCGTTGATCACCACGGCGACCGGGACGCCGAACGCGGTCCGCAGCGCGTCGCGCATGACCCGCGCCGAGGCATCGGGATTGCGCGGCAGGAGACTCACCGTGTCCGGGCCGAGGCCGACGTTGCTGTGGTCGACCCCGGCGTTCGCGCAGATGAAGCCGAGCCGGTGCTCCGTGATGAGCACGCCGTGCTCGGCGCGCACCACGCGTGTCGATTCGCCAAGCACGACCTCGACGAGACGGGGATCTCTCTCGAGCGTCTCCGCGAGCCGCGCCGCGGCGGGGCCGGGCGTCACCGTCGCGAGGTCGACGACGCTCCCTTCGGCCTTGCTGACGACCTTCTGCGCGACGACCAGCGCGTCGCCGGCCGCGGGCCTGAGGCCGGCGGAGCGCAGCGCGTGGACAATCAGCGCCGCGAGGTCGGCGCCCGGGCGCACGTCGGGCACGCCGGGGATCGCCGTCAGGGTGACCCGCGCCAAGAGCCGCCCGCGGCGCGGGCTCACGCCGGCGACGCGAGACGGCGGAGCGCCGGCAGGACGTCGCGGCCGAGGGTCCTGATCGTGGCCTCCTGGTCGACGGACGTCACCTGCACCGTGACGATGTCCGCGCCCATCTCCACCAGCGGGCGGTAGACGTCGACCAGCTCTTCCGGCGTGCGTGCCCACGCGTACTTGGCGATGATCTCGCGGCGATCCATCGCATCGGCCCGCGCGCGCAGGACCGCGGGATCGACTTCGTCCAACCGCCCCTCGACGCGCAGCCCCCGCCAGGCCATGAGCGCCTGCCAGGCCTCGTCCTCGTCCCGCGCCAGAATGGACCAGCGCTGGGCGACGATCGTCGGCTTGGGACGCCGCGCCCGGCCCGCGGCGTCCAGGCAGGGATCGACGGCCTGCGCCTGCGCCTCGGGCGGGACCTTGACGCTGACGATGAGCCCGTCGGCGAGCCGGCCGGCCAGCTGCGCGGCCAGCGGGGCCCCGGCCGCCATCCACAGGGGGACGCGCCGCACCGGCGGGCTGTACAGCCGCGCCGCATGGGTCCGGTAGAATTCGCCGGCGAAGTCGAGCTTCTCACCGTCCAGCAGCCGGCGCATGATGACCAGCGCCTCGGCCATGCGCGCCCGGCGCTCCTTCGGCCCCGGGAACTCCCACCCGAGCGGCCGCTCGTTGATGCCCTCGCCGCTCCCGACGCCGAGGGCGAACCGGCCGCCGGACAGCCGGTCCACCGTCGCCGCCGCCTGCGCGACGAACGCGGGATGATAGCGAAAGAGCGGACACGTGACCGCGGTGGCGAGCCGCACGCGGCGCGTGCGCAGCGCGGCCGCGCCGAGCCAGCTCCAGACGAAGGACGCGGCCGAGGCATCGTCCACCCAGGGGTGAAAATGGTCCGAGACCGTGAGCGCGTCAAAGCCGGCCGCCTCGGCCTGAGCCGCGTGTTCAAGAAGCGTTTCGGGCTGAAACTGTTCGGTTCCGCAGAAATAGGCGAACTCGGGCATCGGCGCCCCCCTAGACCGGCCGCGCCGGCGGCCGGGCATCCGTCACGCCGGCACCGCGGTCGCCACGGTATAGCCGTCGAGGCTGAGATAGCGCCGCGCGACGTCGCCCATCTGCTCCGGTGTGACCGCGGTGATCACCTCGGGGAAGCGCAGCAGGTAGTCGAGACCGAGGTCGAAGAGCTCGATCTCGAGCAGTGCCTGGGCCAGGCCGCCGTCGGTCTCCAGACGGAGCGCCATCGAGCCGATGACATAATCGCGGGCGTCGCGCAGTTCGTCGCCGCGCACCGGTTCGCGGTGGAGGCCGCCGATCTCGCGCAGAACGCCGTCGATCGCGCGGCCGACGTTGGCCGGATTGACCCCGGCGCGCACCGCCCACGGGCCGGCGAACACCCCCGCCTGCGCCTGGCTGAACGCGTAGTAGGCCAGGCCCTCCTCGTCGCGGACGGTGGCCCCGAGCCGTCCCATGAGGCCGAGACGGCCGAGGACCAGATCCGCCATCATGCCGGCGTAGTAATCGGGGCTCGTCCGGCTGAACCCCGGCGCGCCGAGGACGATGTCGGCCTGGGTCTTGCCGGGGATCGCGACCTCCCGACGCTGTACCGACGAGGCGGGGCCGGCCGCCGGCACCGGCGCCAACGCCGCCACCGGGACCCCCTGCCAGTGCTCGAACGCCCGCGTGAGACGCTCGAGCACCCACCCCGCCGTCAGGTCGCCGACCACCGCCAGCACGGCGCCCCCCGGACGGTACCATTGCCGGTGAAACGCCGCGAGATCGTCCCGCGTGATCGCGGCCACGCTCGCCTCGTCGCCCTCGGCGGGGCGGTGGTGCGGATGCCGCTCGGGATACGCGGCGGCGCGGAACGCCTTGTCCGCCGCGGCGCGCGTATCGTGCTGCGACTCCCGGATCGCGGTGATGATCTTGGCGCGCTGCTTGTCGACCTCGGCGGGCGGAAACGTCGGCCGCAGCAGCACCTCGGCCAGCAGGTCCAGCACCTGACCGGCGTCCTCGGCGAGACACCGCGCCGCGAAGCCCGCGCCGTCGATGTCCGCGGACACGCTGAGGCTCGCGCCGATCGAGTCGAGCACGAGCGCGAGCTCCTGCGAAGTGTAGCGGGCCGTGCCCCGCGTCAGCATCGAGGCGGCCAGCACGGCGAGCCCCGCCCGGCCGGACGGGTCGGCCTGGACCCCGGCCGGCAGATAGCCCCGCACGCTTACGGACGGATGCGCGTCGTGTTCGCGCACCAGCACGACCGCCCCGTTCGGAAGGACGCGGCGCGTCACCACCTCGGGCGTGATCGGCACGGCGCGGCGCGCGCTCATCTCGCGCATCATTCCTCCTCCGCCGAGACCACGGGCAGGTACCAGCCGACCGTCCGGTTGCGGTCGTGGAACACGCGCGCGGCCGCGTCCTGCACGTCCCGGGGCGTGACGGCGGCGAGGCGCTCCTCAAACTGCTCGAGAAACGTCCCGCCGGCGACGATCTCGGTGCTGCCGAGCAGCACCGCCTGCTGGGTGACCCCGTCCGACGCGTACACCCACTGCGCCCGCGCCTGCTTGCGGACCTTGTCCAGCTCGGCCGCCTCGATCGGCTCGTCTCCGAGGCGCGCGAGTTCCGCCAGCACCGCGCCCTCGGCCCGTTCGGGCGTCACGTCGGGACGCAGGGTGAGACCGATCTCGAACAACGTCGGGTCGATCGCCGGCCGGTACGAACTGCCGGCGTCCACCGCCAGCTGCGTTTCGACCAGCCCGCGGTACAGCCGGCTGCTGCGCGCGCCGATCCCGTTGCCGCCGAACACGCCCGGCCCCTTGAACCCCGAGAGCACGCCGTCGGCGATCAGGAGCGGGAAGAAGTCCGGGTCCGCGACGCGCGGCGCGTGGAAGACGATCTGTGCCACCGGCACCGCCCCGCCCGCGCGCCGAAACACGACCCGGCGCTCGCCTTCCTGCGGCGGCTCGACGCCGCGGATGGCCGGCGCCGGGGACCCGGCGGGAATCGGTTCGAACGCCGCACGGATCTGCTCGAGCAGCGCCGGGCCGTCGAAATCGCCGACCGCGACGACGACCGCGTTGGACGGCGCGTAGTAGGTGCGGTAATGCCGGACGAGGTCGTCGCGGGTGATCGCCCGCAGATCGCTCTTGTAACCGATCACCGCGTGCCGGTACGGGTGCACACGGTAGGCGGAGGCCTCCACCTCTTCGTACAGCGCGAACTCGGGGTTGTTCTCGGAGCCCTCACGCTCGGAAATGATGACCGTCCGTTCGCGCTCCACTTCGGCCGGCTCGAACAGGGTGTTGACCATGCGGTCCGATTCGATGCGGATCCCGAGCCCGATGTGCTCGGCGGGCACCGTCTCAAAGTACGCGGTGAAGTCTTTCCACGTAAAGCCGTTCCACGTCCCGCCGTGCCGGTTGATGAGCCGGGAGAACTCGCCCTTCCCCAGCGTCGGCGTGCCTTTGAACAGCATGTGCTCGACCCAATGGGAAATCCCGGTGATCCCCGGCACTTCGTTGCGGCTCCCGACGCGGTACCATGCCCAGAACGTCGCCACGGGCGCGGTGTGGACCTCGCGCAGCAGCACGGGCAGGCCGTTGGACAGGGTCGCGCGAAGCGTGGGCCTCATGCCTGAACCCCGCTAGCCCGCCTTCTCGACCGCGGCCTCCACCTCGTCATACGGCGGCTCCACCCCCGGTTTGTCGCCGAGCCAGGTGTAGACGACCTTGCCGTGCTTGTCCAGCACGAACACGGAGCGTCTCGCGATGCCGTCGAGCAGCCCGAGAAAGGCGGGATCGTACACGCCGAAGGCCTTCATCGCCTGATGGTTGAAGTCGCTCAACAGCGGGAACGTCAACTGGTGGGCCTTCGCAAACTCGTTCAGCACGAACGGCGTATCCGCGCTGATGCCGTAGACCTGGGCGTGCAGCGCGGCAAACCGGCTCAGGTCGTCGCGAAAGTGGCACATCTCCTTGGTGCACGTGCCGGTGAACGCGGCCGGGAAGAAGGCCAGCACGGTCGTCTGTCCCGTCAACTCGCTGATCTTCACCGCCTTGCGCTCGCCGTTGACCAATAGCGCGTCGGGCGCCTGTTGTCCGACCTCGACCGCCATACAGACCTCCTCCACCCTCGGGCTTGTCTGTGATCGTATCACCTAACCGCCCAACGGCGCGGACCCCGCGGGGATTCCCCGCTACCGCGTCTCGGCGAACCGCTCCAGCAGCCGCGCCATGAGCACGATCGTCTCGCGGAAGTCGCGCTCCCGGACGTGCTCGTCGGGGGCGTGCGCGCGGCTGCCCCAGTACCCGCCGCCCGTGCTCACCAGCGGGATGTCGAGGACCGGACCGAGGTCGTGCATGGGGCCCGTCCCGGCGGAGGTGGGATAGACGAGCACGGCGCGGCCGGTCGTCTCCGCCACCACGTCCCGCACCAGCCCCACGAACGGATCGCGAAGGTCCGTGCGCCACGGATACTCCCCGCCGAGGAGCGTCACCTCCACGTCGCGGAAGCCCCGGCCGTCGAGGTGACGGCGGACGCCGCGGGCGACCTCGTGCGGGTCCTGATCCGGCACCAGCCGGAAATCCACCTTCGCGCGGGCCCGGCACGGCAGCACCGTCTTGGACCCCTCGAGCGTGTACCCGCCCCAGATGCCGCAGATCGTGCACGTGGGCGCGAACAGCAACTGGCGGACCGCGTCGGCACCCCGCGCGCCGCCGATCAACTCCGGCACGTGCACCCGCTCCCGCACCGCGTCGACGACGTCCGGCGGAATCTCGGCGAGCGCCGCCTCTTCCTCGGGCGTCGGCCGCCGGACCCGATCGTAGTGCCCCGGGATCAAGACGCGGCCGGCGGGATCCTTGAAGGTCCCGAGCGCCCAGGCCAGCCGGGTCGCCGCCCCCTCGATCACCGCTCCGAAGGACGAGTGCAGATCCACGGACGCCGTGCGGGCCTCGAGCTCCAGGTAGCAGATGCCCTTCATGCCGCAGACGATATGCATCCGCTCTTCGCTGTCCCGCTCGCCGTACTCCCAAATGCACGCGTCGGCGCGGAGCAGGTCGGCGTGCGCCCGCGTCACGGCGCCGAAGTGCACGCTCGAGACTTCCTCTTCGCCTTCGACGACGAACTTGACCCGGCAGGGCAGGCCGCCGTGCGCCGCCTTGAGCAGGCGCAGCGCCGCGATGCGGGTCACGAGGTCGCCCTTGTTGTCGGAGACGCCCCGGCCGAGGATCAGCCCGTCGCGAAGCGTGACGTCGAACGGCGGGACGGTCCACTCCTCGAGCGGCTCCGCCGGCTGGACGTCGTAGTGGTTGTAGAACAGCAGCGTCCGCGGCGACCGCCCTTTGAAGTCGGCGACGACCACCGGGTTGGCGCCGCCGTCGGTCAGAAGTGTCACCCGTCCGCCCTCGGCTTCGAGCAGGGCCCGCACCGCCTGCGCCGCCTCCGCGATGCCGCGCCGCTGCGCGGCGACGGAGGGAATCTGCACGAGCCGCCGGAGATCCTCGATCGTCCCCGGGAACGCCTGGTCCACCTGCGCGACACGCACGTCCACGCCGTCTCCCCTCCGCTGCGCACTGGGCTGCGCGTGATGTTTGGCCGCCGGCGGGCCGTTCCCTACGGCGCACCGCAGGAGGTCCGGACGCCGGACGACAAAACTCCGACTCCATGGAGACGCAGAGCCTGCTCGCCTCGCTGTCCAACGCGTTCGGCGTGTCCGGGTTCGAGGACGACGTCCGCCGGATGATCGAGGCGCTCGTCGCGCCGTGGGCCGACGAGGTTCGGACCGACGTCCTCGGCAACCTGCTTGTCACCCGCCGCGGCCTCCCCGGACGGGGAACCGTCATGCTCGACGCCCACATGGACGAAATTGGGTTCATCATCAATCACGTCGAGAGCGACGGATTCCTTCGCTTCACCACCCTGGGCGGCTGGGACGCGCGGCTGCTCCTCGCGCACGCCGTGACCATCAGGACGCGCGACGGCGCGTTGGTGCGTGGGGTCGTCGGCAGCCTCCCGCCGCACATTCTGAGCGCGGAAGAGCGCGACCGGCCCGTGCCGCTCGACGCCATGTACCTCGACATCGGCGCCGCCTCCGCACAGGAGGTCGCACAGCGGGGCATCCGCATCGGCGACCCGGCGACGATCGCGTACCCCTGCGAGCACCTGCCGGAGGGCTTCGTCCTGGGCAAAGCCCTCGACGATCGGGCGGGGTGCGGCGTGCTGATCAAGACGCTGGAGGCGCTGGCGGGGCAGCCGCTCGACGGCACGCTGGTCTGCGCCTTCACGGTCGGCGAGGAAACCGGCCTCCGCGGCGCCCGCACCGCCGCCCATCAGGTCGAACCGGACGTCGCGCTGGCGATCGAGGGCACCGTCGCCGCCGACCTCCCCGGGGTCTCGGGGGCGAAGCGGGTGACGAGCCTCGGCGCCGGGCCGGCCATCACGATCGCCGACCGTACGATGGTCGTCCGCCCGCAGCTCGTGCGCGCGCTCGAGCGCCTGGCGGAGGCGCACGCGATTCCG
The DNA here is from genome assembly GCA_035945995.1 of bacterium. Taxonomy (NCBI): domain Bacteria; species bacterium. The sequence continues at coordinate 6,402 of DASYZR010000128.1, read as the reverse complement.
TACCAGTACAAGCGGCCCGCGTACGGCGGCACCGACGCGGGGGCGATCCACACGAGCCGCGGGGGCGTCCTCACCGGCGCGGTGTCCGTCCCCTGCCGCTACATCCACTCGCCGCTCAGTCTGCTCCGCGTGAGCGACTTCGACGCGACCGTGCGCCTGGTGATCGCCTTCGTCCGCGAGGTGCCGCGGCTGTTCGAGTAGGTCCGGCCCCGGCCCCGGAAGCGGTCAGTTCCCCGGCGCGCCGGGCGACGGCGAGAGACCCGGAGGCGGCTCCGTCTGCCCCGCCTGTTCGAGCAATCGCGCCATCTCGCTGTACGCCTGCCGTTCCTCTTCGAGCACGAGGTTCGTCACCACCAGCCAGCGGCGGTGCATCTCGGAGGTCTCGCTCACCAGCGACGCAAGCACGGCCGCGACGGAGGCGCGGTCCGCGCCCTCGATGGCGGAGGCCGCCTGCTGCTGCAGTTCGCGCCGCCGGCCCATGAACTGGGTCACCTGGATCCCAAACTCCTTCAACACCTGGCGCGCCTGCAGTTCTTCCATCGACCCACCTCCGGGAGCCCGAGCGGCGAACATCCGTGGCCGGCATGCTTCGCCAACAATTCCCGCCCCCGGAGACGAAACCCTTGGCTCCTTCGCGGCGCGTGGAGCCGCCCCGCCCGCCGTTGCTATACTCGGGGCATGGTCGGGGTCATTCTGGCGGGGGGCGAGAGCCGGCGCATGGGCCGGGACAAGGCGTTTCTGCCGTTCGGCGCCGCGACGCTCGTCGAAACCGTCGCGGCCCGCCTGCGCGAGGCATGCACGGACGTCCTCGTGGTGGCGAACCAACCCGCGCCCTACCGTGCGCTCGGCCTGCGCACCGTCGCGGACGCGCTGCCCGGACGCCGGTCGCTCGCCGGCATCTACACCGGCATCCTGCACGCGGGCGGTCCGGCGTTCGTGTGCGGCTGCGACATGCCGCTGCTCTGCCCCCCGCTGATCCGATACATGGGCACGCTCGCGGGCACGGCGGACGTGGTGATCCCGCGCGTCCGGGATTACGAGCCGCTGCACGCCGTCTACACGCCGGTCTGTCTGGGCCCCATCGCGCGCGTGCTCGCGTCGGGCGGCCGGAACGCCGACATCCTGGCGGAGGTGCGCGCGCGGATCCTCGGACCGGACGAGTTGCGGCGGTTCGATCCGGAGCTTCGCTCCCTCGTCAACATCAACACGCCCGAGGAGTACGCCGCGCTGAATCCAAGTCGCCCGCCGGACGGACGGTAATCACCACACCGTGCGGATCGCCGTATAGGCGTGCATCCGTTCATCCTTGCTGACGAGTTCTGCCCCGAGAATCAGCGCCGTCGCAACGATAATCCGGTCGGCCGGATCGCGGTGAAAAGGTTCCGGCAGCCGCGCCGAGCGCAAGGCAATTCTGCTGTCGATCGGAACGAACCGAAGAAAGGGCAGCGCCTCGGACGCGCCGACCCAATCGTTTACGTCGATCGAGAGATCGAGCCGGCCTCTCGCAACCAGCGTGGCAACTTCCCAGACGCTGATACATGAGACGCAAAGTCGCCGTTGCTGAATCGCGCCGTCGATTGCGGTGCGGGCGCGCCGTGAGAGTCGTTGCGGGTCGGCGGCCCACCAAATCCATGCGTGGGTGTCGAGGACCGTCACTTCAGCGTCTCCCACTCCTCCGCGTCCACCGGCTCTGTCGGCTCGCGATAGGCGATCACCGAGCCGCGCAGCGCGCGGAGCAACTCGTCGGCGTCCGGACGATAGGACGTGACTTTGATGACAGGACGCCCATGATCCGTGACGATGAGCGGCTCGCCGCTCTGCTCAACCTGGCGAAAGTATTCAAGCGCGTGGGATTTGAACCGTGACTTTGATACCGTCTTCTCCATCACGAGGCGCTCCGGGGTAGATATGACTATGGCTAGTGTACCTAGTCATTTTCATCACGTCAATCGGCCCATCTGGATTGACGACGATATCGTTTATGGTCTCCCGGTGATCTGCCGCAGCTCCGTCAACGTGCGCCCGAGCGCGTCGACTTCCTTGCCGTACGTCGCGAAGTCTCCGGCCCTGAGCGCCGCCTGCGCTCGCGCGTAGTGCGCGTTCGCCTCTGCCACCAGCGCGGCCACGCGGCCCGCGTTGGCGCCCGCCGGGGGCGTCCCGGGCGGACTGCTGGGCGGCGCCGGCGCGGCAGGGGCGGCCGGTGCACCGGAGGCGATCGACGTCCCGAAGATGCGCGCAACGGACGCTTCGAGCGTCGGCTCCATGGCGATCTGCGCGCCGTAGGCCACGATCACGCGCTTGAGCTCGGGCAGCGCGCTGCCCTCCGCCTGGAGATAGAGCGGCTCGATGTACAGCAGCGAATCGGCGATCGGCACTACGAGCAGGTTGCCCCGGATCACCGATGAGCCCAACTGGTTCCACAGCGTCAGCTGGCTGCTGATCGTCGGGTCCTGGTTGATCCGCGCCTCGATCTGCATCGGCCCGAACACGGTCGTGTCCTTGGGAAAGCGGTACACGAGCAGCCGGCCGTAATTCGGCGGGTCGCTGCGCGCGGCCATCCAGGCCACCATGTTGTCTTTGCCGGACGGCGTGAAGGGAAGGATCAGCGCGAACTCTTCCCCGTGCGCGGGGTCCAGTTTCAGGTTCACGTAGTACGGCTCGACCGGCTGCGGCGATCCGCCGAAGAGCTCCCTGGGAATCCCCCAGAGGTCCTCGCGATTGTAGAAGACCCGCGGGTCCCGCATGTGGAACGTCGCGAACACGTCGGCCTGGACGGTGAACAGATCCACGGGGTACCGGACGTGCGCGGCGAGATCCGCCGGCATCTCGCGAAACGGCCGCAGCACCCCCGGATAGATCTTGTCGTAGGTCCGGATCAGCGGGTCGGCCGGGTCGACGACGTAGAGACGCACCGTGCCGTCGTAGGCATCGACCACCGCCTTCACGGAGTTGCGGATGTAGTTGAGGTCGCCCGTCGGCCGCGCGTACGGGTACATCGCGCTCGTCGTGTAGCCGTCCACGATCCAGAAGAGGCGGCCGCCGGCCAGCACGAGGTAGGGATCGCGATCCAGCTGCAAGAACGGCGCGACCCGCGCCACCCGGTCGCGCACGTCGCGGTGGAACAACACGCGGCTCGCCGGAGTAATGGCGTCGCTCAACATGAGCGAGACGGCGCCGAACCGCGACGCAAACGCCAGCCGCCCGAGCGGGGCGCTGAGCGGTACCCCGCCGCGGCCGGCGTACGTCGTGTACACGTCATGGTCGCCTTGCGCGTAGTCGAGTTCCTTGTTCCGCGTGTTGACCACGACGTACGGCGTCGTCACGAGGCTGTAGTACAGCTCCGGACGGGTGACGGTCAGCCCGACGGTGCTCTGCGGCGGGATGTCTTTGATGTAGAAGTCCGGCAGCCCCTCCGCGGAGATCCGGTTGACGGGCGTCATCACGAGACCGAACCCGTGAGTGTAGACCAGGTGCTCGTTCACCCAGGTGCGGGCCTGGTCGGGCAGGCGGTTCACGTCCAGTTCCCGCGCCGACAGCATGACCTGCTGCTCCCGCCCGCCGATCCGGTAGCGGTCGATGCCGACGTCCGTGAACATGTAGTAGAGTCGCAGGCTTTGGAGCTGCGCGTACGTGCGGAGCAGCGGCCGGTAGTCCCAGAGGCGGACGCTGTCCAGCACCGTGCGGTTGGCCTGGAGGGCCGCGGGGCTCAGGCTGAGCGCCGCGGGGAACGACTGCTCCTCGACGGTGTCGAGGCCGTAGGCGCGACGCGTAAACGCGATGCCGTTTCCAATGTACGGCTGCTCCCGGTCGAGCTCGTTCGGGCCGACCTCCACCTGCTGGACGAACGCGGGATAGAGGACCGTGCCGCCGATCCACACCACGAGCAGGGCCACCAGAGCACCGACGGCCGGCCGCATGGTACGGGCCCGCGTCGACGCGAGCAGCAGCAATCCGGTCACCGTCGACATCACCGCGAGCAGCCCGAACGCCGGGAGCCGGGCGTGCAGGTCCGTGTACCCGGCCCCGAACACGGCGCCGTGCGGCGAGTAGAGGACCCCGTACCGGTCGAGCCAAAAGCCCGCGCCGCGCAGCAGCACGAGCAGCCCCGCAAGCAGGCTGAGGTGGATGCGCACGCCGCGCGGAACCGCCCACACGCCCCGCACCGCGAGCGGCACCAGATCGAGGTAGTAGGCGGCCGCCGCGCCCACGAGCGCCACGAAGAGCCAGGCGAACAGCCAACCGAAGACGGCGCGGTACGCCGGCAGGGCGAACACATAGAACGCCACGTCGCGTCCGAACACCGGATCGCGGACGCCGAAGGATGTCTGATGAAGGAATGTCTGGAACACCGGCCACGAGTCGGCGGCGCCGAACCCGGCCACGACGGCCACGACGGCGGTCAGGAGTGCCGCGACACGATCCGGCGACAGGCGGGCGACGATCCGCCGGTACGTCCGTGAGTCGCCCACCGGCCGCAGTTCGACGACCCGGGCGATCGGCCGGAGCCGGAGCAGCGGCCGGGCGTTGAAATACAAGATCACGAACGCGGAAATCGCCGCGGCCGCCGCCACCGCCGTGGCGGACAGAATCGGAATCCAGAACACCGTGCGGTAGCCCACCTCGCCGAACCACAGCCACTCCGTATACCAGCGGGCGAGGATGGGATAGACGAGCAGCGCGGCGACGAGGACCGCCAAGAGCCACTGGCGGGGTTTCACGGCGGCGTCCCCTCACCCCCCCGCGCGGGCATGATACAATAGCGGACGGAGGGTGCCATGGTTACACGCGATCAGGTCATCGAGGTCCTCAAGACCTGCTTCGACCCCGAGATTCCCGTGAATATTTGGGACCTGGGGTTGATCTACGACATCACGGCCGCCGACGGCGTCGTGCACATCAAGATGACGCTGACCGCGGTCGGGTGTTCGCTCGGCCCGCAACTCGTCGGCGAGGTCGAATCTAAATTGCTCGGCGTCGACGGCGTGGAGGACGCCAAGGTGGAGATGGTCTGGAATCCGCCGTGGACGCCGGAGCGGCTCACCGACGACGGACGGCTGTCGCTGCAGGCGATGGGATTCCCCATCTAGCGGCCGGGGTCCGGCCGGCCGCATGAACGCGGAGACCGCCGCCCGGCAGGTCGTCGTCGCCGACGACGACTTGTTGTTTTCCTCGCGGGTGACGGGGTCGCTCGCCTCGCTCGGATACCAGGCCGTCGTGGTCCGCTCGGCAGAGGCGCTGCACGCCGCCCTGCGCCGGGACCCGCGCGCCGCGGTCGTAAACCTGGCCGCCCGCCGCTTCGACGCCGCCGAGGCGATCCGGCGCGCGAAGGCCGACGAGGCCACACGCGGCGTTCCCCTGCTGGGCTTCTGCGGACATCGCGACGGCGAACGGATGGCCGCGGCCAGGGCCGCGGGATGCGACGCGGTCACGACCAACGGCATCATCGCCGCGGATCTCGGGCGCGCCCTCGGCGCACTGCTCGCCACGGCCTAGCCTTCGGGCCACGCTGAGACGCCTCCTGTATTTCAGCGCGCCGAGCGGTATGCTATCGCCATCTGCAGACGGGGAGGCACGCCGATGGACGCCGTAGACAAGACCCAGGGTGACACGCCGCGTGAGGAGGTCGCCACGCTCGCGGGCGGATGCTTCTGGTGTCTCGAGGCGATCTACGCTGATCTCGACGGCGTCCTGAAGGTAGAATCCGGCTACGCCGGCGGCACGGTGCCGAACCCCTCGTACCAGCAGGTCTGCACCGGCACGACCGGACACGCCGAGGTCGTCCAGGTCACATTCGACCCCCGCGTCCTCCCGTTCCGGGATTTGCTCGAGGTCTTCTTCAATATCCACGATCCCACGACGTTGAACCGCCAGGGGAACGACATCGGCACGCAGTACCGGTCGGCGATCTTCTACCATTCGCCCGAGCAGAGGGCGACCGCGGAACAGACAGCCCGGGAGTTGACCGAGGCGCGGCGGTGGTCCAATCCGATCGTCACCGAGGTGAGTGCGTTCAGCGTGTTCTACAAAGCGGAGCCCTATCACCAGGAATACTTCGCCCACAACCCCTTCCAACCGTACTGCCAGGCCGTGGTGGGGCCGAAGGTGGCGAAGTTCCGCAAGCAGTTCCGCGAGCGCCTCAAGACCACGGCGGCCACGTAGGGCCCCGCGGGACCCGGTCTAGCCGAGCGCCGGGCGGCGGGCCGTCCAGGGCGCGGCCGCCTCGAACGCCGCCGCGGCCCCGAGCACCCGGGCGTCCTGCCGCCAGCCCGCGACGATCTGGAGCCCCACCGGCAGCCCCTCGCCCGTAAAACCGCACGGCACCGTGATGGCCGGGTACGCGCTGAAGTTGAACGCGTACGTCGGGAGGAGCATGTCCAAGTGCTGCGCGATGCGCCGGCCGGC
>DASYZR010000127.1 GCA_035945995.1 bacterium | reverse complement strand
GCTGGCAACCCAGTCACGGAACGTCTCGTTGATGGCGTCCTTGAGGGTGCGGGAGCCGGAGGTGACCGGAATCACCTGGGCGCCGAGCATCCTCATCCGCGCCACGTTGAGCGCCTGGCGGCGAGTGTCGATCTCGCCCATATAGATGGTGCACTCCAGGCCGAACAGCGCGCACGCTGTCGCGGTCGCCACCCCGTGCTGGCCGGCGCCGGTCTCCGCGATGACGCGCGGCTTGCCCATCCGCCTGGTCAGCAGGGCTTGTCCGAGCACGTTGTTGATCTTGTGCGAGCCGGTGTGGTTCAGGTCCTCGCGTTTGAGGAACACCCGCGCGCCGCCGGCGCGCTCCGCGAATCGGGGTACCTCGGTGAGCGGGCTCGGCCGTCCGGCGTAGTGGACGAGCAGCTCCTCGAACTCCGCGACGAACGCGGGATCCGCCTTGGCCCTCTCGTACTCGACGGCGACCTCGTCCACGGCGGCGGCCAGCGCCTCCGGGATGAACTTGCCGCCGAACGCGCCGAAATACCCGTCGGCACCGGGGATATGCCCCGGCGCGGCCGGGATGAAGAATTCGCTGGTCATGACAGACACGCTCCTGAGCCCGGACGCACACCTCGGGCTTGTGGCTGGTGAGGGGATCACGAGTACGCGCATCCGCGCGGCAGGGCGGACACCGGGGAGAACGATCTCCCTCAGATGCCCCGCGCGATGCGCGCCGCGCCGCGCCATCGCCTGCCGTCGACCTGACCAGCCTCGGAGCCGATCACGTACCGCACCCTGCGCCCGAGCACGCGCCGCGCAGGCGCCCGGCAGCCGCGCGGGCGGCAACCAGGGGCAAGACGGACGGCAACGGGCACGATCGGAGCCTAACCCACCGGCGCGGCGATTCCGCCGGGTGCGGCTGGTCTATATAAGCAGGCCGCCGAACGAGCGGCGCGGAACCGCGAGACCACCGCAGAACCGGAGGAACGGGCATGACCATCAAGGACACGACAGTGCTGGTGACCGGGGCCAACCGCGGCATCGGCCGGGCGCTGGTCGAGGAGGCCCTGCGGCGAGGCGCGGCACGGGTATATGCCGCGGCACGCCACCCGGTCGCTCACCCCGATCAGCGCGTCACCCCGCTGGCTCTGGACGTAACCGACGCGGAGCAGATCGACGAGGCGGCCGCGAGCATCGACTCGCTCGATCTCCTGATCAACAACGCCGGCGTCCAGCCCTTTGACGACCTGAGCGATCTCGCCGCAATCGAGCAGACCCTGGACGTCAACCTGTTCGGCACCTACCGCGTGAGCCAGGCTTTCCTGCCGTCGCTGACTCGCTCTCAGGGAGCGATCGTTACCAACGTGTCGCTGGCGGCCCTCGCTCCCGTGCCGTTCGCGCCGGCCTACTCGATCTCGAAGGCGGCCGCGTTCTCTCTGACGCAGTCGCTGCGCTTGCTGCTGGCACGACAGGGCGTGACCGTGCACAGCGTCCTCACCGGCCCCACCGACACCGAGATGACCCGAGATCTCGACATTCCCACGGCCTCGCCGGAGTCCGTGGCGCGAGCCATCTTCGACGGCATCGAGAACGGAGAGGAGGACATCTTCCCCGATCCGCTGTCACAGGCCATGGCCGAGGGGTGGCGCGGCGGCGTCGCCAAGCAGTTCGAACGGCAGAACGCGGCGCTCGTGCCGGCCGGGGCCGCCACTTCGTGACAGCCGCCGGGCCGCTGTCCGCCGTCGCGGGCAGCGGCTGCACGGCGCTAGCTGCGGCGGGGGAGTTTGGCCACGAGCGTCACGACGATGACGACGACCACCGCGATCAGCCCGATAACGAGAAACGTCTTGA
>DASYZR010000126.1 GCA_035945995.1 bacterium | reverse complement strand
GTCACGACCTCGTTCGAGGCGCGCACGCAGGTTCTGGGTGCCCCGAAGACCGACCGTTCAGTGCGTGACGTGGACATGGTGCCGACCGTGCGCCGGGTGCTGGAGACGTTACCCAGCCGCATAGCCGGCGGGCTGGTGTTCCCGCGGACGGACGGCCGCATATTTAGCCGCGACACGATGTATGAGGCTTGGCAACGCACGCACCGGGTCACCGGCGTGCGCCCGATCCGCCCCTACGACTTGCGTCATATGTTCGCCTCGCTGCTGATTGCGGCTGGAAAGAATCCTCTGCACATCGCCCGGCAGATGGGACACTACTCGGCCGGGTTCACGCTTGACACCTACGGCCACCTGATGGAGTCGATCCCAAAGCGCCAGGTCGAGTGGATCGACGAGTTGGTTTTCCCGGAGGGGTTCGAGGCTGCACTCAATTTGCACTTGTCCGGTGCTCTCCGGGGTGCAATGGGCGACAATGCCGTGCAACCGGTCGGGAGCGGAAAACGCTTGATAGATAAGGGCGAGAGCCACGTAGTGCAGTAAGGTGCAACCGGGTGCAAAGGGGCCCCGCCAGGTTCGAATCCTGGCCCCCCAGCCACGTACTCTTCCCCGATGGTAGTTCGCGGCGACCCGGCCGCCTTTGCCGGCGACGAATTGCTCGGCCGCCTGGCGCAGTTGCGGCAACTGCTTGATGTTCCGGATGCCCTGCTCAGTGTAGCTGCCTAGGATCACGTACGTCACCATCGGGCAACCAATCCGCGGACGGCCCGGGCTGCGAATATCGCGGTGACGGACGAAGCCGCCCGCGCGCGCACGGCCGACGGCACCGCGGCTTCCCCGACCACGACAGGGGGTGGCACTATGGCACGAATCAGGCTCTGGCTTTCGGCCATGGCACTGCTGGCGCTGGCCGCGCTGCTCGTCACACCCAGGCTGCTCGTCGCGTCCAACCACGACGACGGCGAACTGGACCTCAAGGGCCGGGCCCTGCACACGACCGATTTCTTCGTGTTCCGTGAGCAGGACCAGAATCCCGCGGCGTCCGCGGACGATCTGGTGTTCATCATGAACGTCAACCCGCGGTCGCTTCCACGCCAGACCTACGACTTCAGCACCAACGCGCAGTACGACATCCATGTGACCCGGGCCGCGGGCAACGACGCGATGCCGACCGGCAAGACCGATGCGTTGCTGCGGTTCGAGTTCGGCGCTCCGGCGAAAGACGGCTCGCAGGCCATCAAGGTAACGGCGATGCGGGACGGCGTCACCGGCGCGAGCACGATGGGCGCGGCGCGCACCACCCCGCTCGGCGCGGCGGGGGCGCCGATCGTGACCCCGGTCAACGTCGCAGGGGGAACGATCTCCGTGTTCGCCGGACTGCGCGAAGACCCGTTCTTCTTCGACGTTGAGCAGTTCTTCCGGGTCCGCGCGGGCGCGCTCGGAATGGGCCCCAAGGTCGGATTCCGGACCCCGGGCTACGACTTCACCGCGGGCTACAACGTCCTGTCGATCGCCGCTCGCGTGCCGCGCGCCTGGCTCGCGGGCTCGAGTTCCGCGACGACGTTCGACGCCTGGACAACCGTGAGCGTCGGCGGCAAGCAGGTCGCGCGGCTGGCCCGGCCGGCCATCGGCGAGGGCCTGCTGACGACCACCGCGTACCAGAACGCGCTGAACGGCGTCGGCCCGGGCTTCGAGGCCGCGGCCCTCGCCGGACACAAGCCCGAAGCGGACGCGGCGGGTCCGATCGTCGCCGAGGCCAAGCACACGCTCATGGCGTTCGGTAACGACGACAAACGGGCCACCGCGCTCCTGCTCGCGTTCCTGCCAGACGTGATGCGCATCGACACGACGGGGCCGAGCGGCTACGCGGCCGCGTTGAACAGCAAGGGAAGCCCGATCCGCGGGCGCAAGATCACCGACGACGTGATCCACGTCACTCTGTCCGTAGTGACGAACGGCGCGGTAAAGACCGACAACGTGACGTACGCCGGCCCCAACGGCGGCGGGACCGCACATAAGCCGCTGCTCACGTCCTTCCCGTACCTGTCAGACCCGAACTAGGCTGCCACCCCGGGCGCCGGCGGCTGCGGATGCCGCCGGCGCCCGCCGGACACACCTGCCGCCGGCACTCGGCGGAGATCGAGACACGGTCCTGTGGAGGTACCCAGCATGCACGCGACACGGCGGCGTTCGTGGATGCTCGCGCTCACGGCGGCTGCGCTGCTCGCGGCCGGCGCCGTTCTCGCCCGCGGCGCTCCCGCCGGACACGCCGGCTCGCCGTTCCGGTACCGCTTCGAGCGTCCGCCCCAGGGCGCGATCACGAACCTGCTGCGGGCCGAGATTGCGTTCTACGAGGACCGGCTCGCGCGAAATCCCGACGGCGCCCTCGACCGGGCGGGCCTCGCCGGCGCGTACTTGAAGGAGGCCCGCGTCACCGGCGATATTCGCTGGTACCTGCTGGCCGACCAGACCGCCCGGGCCTCGCTGGCCCGCCTCAACGTCAACAACGAGGGTGCGATCCTGGCGCTCGCCCGCGTGGCCGAGGCCCGGCACGACTTTGCCGACGCGATGCGTCTCGCCCGGGCGGCCGGCCCGAGCGGAGAGGCCCTTCCGATCATCGTCACATCCAACCTGGCCCGGGGCGACGTACCTGCGGCGTCGCGGGCGGTCCGGGCGCTCATGGCCGCCGATCCCTCCCTGCGGGCCTACGCGCTGCGGGCGCTGGTCGAGATCGCGCAGGGCCGGGACGCCGAGGCGGAAGCCGACTACCGCCGCGCGCTGGCGCTGGAGGAGCCGGAGGAAACCGCGAGCTCGACGTGGGTGCGCAGCCTCTACGGGCGGTTCCTGTATCAGCACGGACGGTTCGATGAGGCGCGCGCGCTCTTCACGGAGGCGCTGCGGATCCTGCCGCAGTATCCGCTCGCGCTGACCGATCTCGCGGTGTTGGAGTTGCGCCAGGGCTGGTACGAGGCGGCGGTCGACCACCTCACGCGCGTGGTCACGGTCACGCGCGACGCGCCGAACGTCTACGATCACGTGGTCCTGCGTGGCGTCGCGCAGGCGCGCGATTTCGAAGGCCGTCACGCCGAGGCCGCCCGATTTTGGGCCGACGCCGAGACGCGGCTGCGCCAGGATGCGGCCTCCGGCGCGTATGGGCACCGCCGGGAGCTCGCGCGGCTGCTCTTGACCCGGGGGCGCGCCGCCGACCTCCCCGAGGCGCTCCGTCTGATGCGGCAGGAACTCGCCGTGCGGATGGACCCCGACACGCTCGACACGATGGCGTGGGCGCTCTGCCTCGCCGGACGGTGGGACGAAGCGCAGCGGGCGGAGCGCGCCGCGATGCGGTGGGGGGTGCGGGACGCGCGATACTTCTATCGCGCCGCGTTGATCGCACAGCAACTCGGCGACACGGAGGCCGCCCGGGGGTACCTGCGGCGCGTGCGCGCGGCCGATCCGGCGTTCGACGCGCGCTCGCTGCAGGTTGCACTCGTCGGGTTATAGCGGAGAGGAGACGGGACCATGACGCGACATTGGGGACGATGGATCCTGCCGATCACGATCGCGCTCCTGGCGCCGTGGCTGGCCGCGGGACCCGCGCACGTCGAGGCGCACTGGGCCGATCAGGCCGCCGCGGAGATCGCGGTCAACGGTGCCCGGGCGCGCGTCACACTGACTGTGCCGAGCGGTCTTCTCGCGTTCGCCGACGATCGCCACACCGGCCGCCTGTCCGGCGCAGCGATCCGGGCCCGCGAGGACCTGCGGCGGGTCCTCTCCGCGCACGTCCGGCTGTTCGCGCGTCTTCGCCACCAGGCGGGCGCCGGACTCGAGGAAGGCGCGCTGTCGGTCCAGCCGTTCGCCGGCGCACCCGCGGCGTCGGGCCCGGCCGGCCTCGCCCCGGCGACCCACACCACCCTGGTCCTCGCGTACGCGTGGCCGGCGCCGGTGGACGCGCTCACGATCCACTACGATCTCTTCCCGCCCGGCGCGTCGACCGCCAGTTGCCTCGCGACGATCCTGGCGGACGGCCGGGTGCACAACGTCGCGTTTACCCCAGGGCATGAACAGGCGACGATCGAACTCGGCCGTCCCGCGGTCTGGCAGGCGGCCGGGGGCTTCATCCTCATGGGCATCGAGCACATTCTCACCGGCTACGACCACATGCTGTTCCTGTTGAGCCTGCTCATGGTCGGCGCGACCCTGCCGCAACTGCTCAAGATCGTCACCGCGTTCACCGTCGCGCATTCGATCACGCTGTCGCTTGCCGTGCTCGGCCTGGTCGACCTGCCGTCGCGATGGGTGGAGAGTGCGATCGCGCTCAGCATTACCTATGTCGCCGCGGAGAACGTCTGGCGGGGCCGGGGGTCGCTCGGCTCGCGGTGGCTCGTGACGTTCGGCTTCGGGTTGGTGCACGGCCTCGGCTTCGCCTCCGCGCTGACCGAGCTGCACCTGCCCCGTGCCAACCTCGCAGCGTCCCTCCTCGGCTTCAACGTGGGCGTCGAGATCGGTCAGGTCTCGGTGATCCTCCTCGCCACCCTCGCGCTCGATGCGATTCGGGCGTACGGCTGGGCGCCCGGCTTCCGCCGCTGGGTCTCGGTTGCGGCGGCCTGTACGGGCCTGGTCTGGTTCGTGCAGCGCGCGCTCCTGGCATCATAACCGGCGCGACGGGTGGCCGCATGGAATCTGCCGCCGTCGGGGCGGTGTGCGACGGGCGGAGGACGCCGGCCGAGGCCTGGGACAGGGAGGGCCTCTCCGCGGCGCGAAGGAGGCCGCACGTCGCTGACCTGGCGGGGCCGATGATGGGGGGCACGGTTTCACTCCTCGACGGGGGCGAAGACGAGGCGCTCCTGCGGCGGACCGCGCAGTCGGACGCCGGCGCGTTTGAAGCGCTGTACGCCCGGTACAGTCGACCCGTCTACTCCCTCGCGATGGGCATGCTGCGGGACGCCGTGCTGGCCCAAGAGGTCACGCAGGACGTGTTCCTCGCGGTCTGGCGCGGGGCCGGTGAGTTTGACGCGGCGCGGGGGAGTGCGCGCGCCTGGATTCTGTCGGTGGCGCACCACAAGAGCGTCGACGCGGTGCGGCGGTCGCGGCGGCACCTTACCGTCCCGTTGCCCGAGGCGATGACCGGCGACGCGGACGTCATCGAGGCCGCGCAGGCCCGCGTCGACGCCGGCCGCGTCCGGAACGCACTCGAAACCCTGTCGGCCGACCAGCGCGCGGCGCTCGTGCTGGCCTACTACGGCGGCTACACTCAGCGGGAGATCGCGCAGCGTCTGGGCGTCCCCCTCGGCACGATCAAAACGCGCATGCGGGACGGTCTGCTGCGCCTGCGGACGGTCCTTCCCGCGGCGGCACCGGCCTGCCCCCGTCAGGGGGAGACGGCCCGATGACCCACGAGGAACTGCGGGAATCGATTGCGGGGTACGCGCTGCACGCGCTCGTCGCCGAGGACGCGCGCGACGTCGAGGCGCACCTCGCGACCTGTGAGGAATGCCGGCGCGAACTGGCACTCTTTGAGGAGGTCACCGCCTCGCTCGCGGCCGGGTTCGCGGAGCAGGAGCCTCCGGCACACCTGCACGGCCGGGTTCTGGACGCGGCGCGTCCGCGCCGGCGGGGCGGCGGGGGCCGGCCCGCGTGGGGACTTGCGTTAGCCGCGGCCGCGGCCCTCGTCGTCGTACTTGCCGGAGTCGCCGTGTCGCTCCAGCTGCGGCTGACCGCCCTTGCGACTCGGGCGGACGCCCAGGCTCAGGCGCTCGCGCTGCTGGCGAACCCCGCGTCGCACACCGTGACGCTCAGCGGCACGGCGGCGGGCAGCGTCCGGTTCGTGTTCGATTCCGCAAGCGGCCGGGGCGCGTTGATCGCCACCGGCCTCCGGGATCCCGGGCCCGACCTCGTGTACCAGCTCTGGCTCGTGGCCGGGACGACGCCGAAGAGCGCCGGCGTGTTTCGTCCGGCCCCGGGGGCACCGGTCATCGTCGCCGTCGGGGCCGACTTTGTACGGTATCGGGCCGTGGCCATCTCCGTCGAGCACGGGCCGTACGGCGCCGCGCGGCCCTCGGCTGCGCCGGTTCTCCTCGGCAGGTTAGGGGGAGGATAGTGTCCGCAAAACCGATGCCGTCCAACGCCTACCGCTTTGTCGAGCAGTGGACGATTCCGAATTTCCCGCCCCGGGACGTGTACGCGGTGATCTCGGACGCCCGGCTGCTCCCGGAATGGTGGAAGGGCGTGTATCTGGCGGTAGAGCCGCTCGACGGTGAGTGGGCGGCACCGCGGGTCGGCCGGCGGATCCGCGCCGTCGCCCGCGGATTCCTGCCCTATCGGTTGCATTTCATTCTGGAGTCGACCGTGCTGGAGCCGGACAGGGCGGTGGAGGTTCGTATCCGCGGCGACCTCGACGGCACTTGGCGGGCCGTTCTTTCCGCCGACGGTCCCGGCACCCGCGCGGACATCGAAGAGGAAGTCATTGCCGCGAAGCCCCTGATCCGGGTGTTCTCGCCGCTCCTCAAGCCGCTGTTCGCCTGGAACCACTACTGGACCACGCCGCGCGGTGAAGCCGGCCTGCGGGCGTATCTGGAGGCCGTCGCTACCCAACGATGAGGGCCACCGACACGGCAAGCAGCGCCCCCATGACGATGTTGAATGTTCTCCGTCTGCGGCGGCTGTGGAGAACGCGCTGGACGCCGGCTCCGAACGCCAGCCACAGGAAGCAGCTCGGCAACGCCGCCACAATGAACAGGCCGCCGAGGAAGGCGGCCTGCACAATGGGGCTCCCCCGGCCGGTGCCGAGAAAAGTGCCCGCGGCGATCGCACTCACGAGCCAGGATTTCGGATTGACCCACTGAAAGGCCGCGGCGCCGAGGAAGCCGACCGGATTCCTTTCCGGCATCGCTTCGCTATCGCTTGGAGACATGGCGATCTTCCACGACAGCCAGAGCAGAAATGCCGCGCCGCCCCAGTGGAGCGTCTTGAGCACCGGCGGGTGCGCGAGGACCAGGCTCCCGAGGCCGAGGGGTACTGCGAACATCATGAGACCCATGCCGGTCATGACGCCCATCAGACTGGGCAGTCCTCTCAGGACGCCGGCACGCGCACCGACCGCGGTCAGCATGATGTTGCTGGGACCCGGGGTGCCCGCGGCCGCGACGGCGAACAGCAGAAACGCCACGACCTGCTCGGTACGCGTGCACTGCCTCCATGAAGCGAGGGGCCCCTCGAGACCTCTCGCGGGGATGCGGACGATGCGGCCTTAGCAAACCAGATCGGCCGGCGCGGGTCTTGTACGATCGTGCCGGGGACGGTCGCGGGGTGGATCGCCGGTACGAACCGAAACCGGTGCGTGGTGTAGAGCGATACTCCTACCGCTGCGCCGGGTGTTCCTCCAACAGGCGATTGAGTTGCATTTCGATTGATACGCGCGGTTCTTCGTATTTCTCCTGGATCATGCCGACGAGCGTGTCGGCATCGCCGTTGACCTGATTGAGATCCTCGTCGCTCAACCGGTTCCAGTTGGCCTTCACGCGTTGCCGGACGGCCGGCCACCGGGTTTCGAACCGTGCTTTGTCCATGTCAATTCACCGCCGGGAAACCGATTTGTCCGCCGCCCATGAACAGACGGCGTCATACATGATTTCCCCAGGTCAGAAACCGGTGTTCGTTCGGTTGAAATACGAACATACGTTCGATATCATGGGGTCATCACGCGGCCCAGGTGAATCTGAAACAGTGGCAATGTCGCAAGCGATCCCGCTTTACAATCCCCGCCATGTGATTGGGTCTCTGCATGACGTCTCGACCGAAGTACTCCGGCCTGAGGAGCCGTGGTCTCTCGAATACCTGGCCGGCCGCCTGGTTGAGCTGGAAGCCGGCGGGAATGCCGCTGCGCTGACGCTGGCCTGCAAAGTCATCATCGATGCGCAACAATGCGGCGAGCCGGTGGCGTGGATCACGGCCGCGGACGATCGATCCGGCGTATTCTATCCGCCGGACGTCTATGACAACGGGGTCGATCTCGCCGCACTGCCGGTAGTTCGCGTGCCCGAGACGATCGCGGCGTTCTCGGCGGCCGATCTGCTCCTTCGATCGGCCGGGTTTGGTCTCATCGTGACCGATCTCGGGGCGCCGCAGGCCGTGGCGGCGACGGTACTCGCGCGGCTGGCCGGTCTCGCGCGGCGCCATCGAACCGCGCTGTTGTTCCTGACGCGGCCGTCCGGCGAACGTCCGCTGAGTCCAACCGGTGTGCGGACCACGGCGGACGACGCCACATATGCGGGGTCCCTCGGCTCGCTGATCTCTCTGCACGTGCGTTGCCTGCGGCAGCGCACGGGTCCCGATCGATTTCGCTGCGGGCTGGTCGCGTTGAAGGACAAGCACCGCGGGCCGGGCTGGCAGTATACGGAGCTGTGTCGTGGCGCGTCGGGCCTGCGCTGAGATCCCGGCGTTGCCTTTACAAGTATTGCTGCGCGGCCATCCGGAGTGGCGGAGATACCCGAGCGTGGTGGTCGCGGAAGATACGCCCCAGAGTCCGGTGCTCTGGGTCAATGCGCCGGCACGGGAGGCCGGGATCGCGCCCGGGCTTCGCTATGCGGCGGCGCTGGCGCTCGCCCCCCATCTCCGTGCCGGGACCGTTTCTCCGGCCGACGTCGCTCGTGCCGTCCGCGCGGTGACGGACGCGTTGCGCCGATTTTCTCCCCACGTGGAGCCGTCGGCGGACGAGCCGGGCGTCTTGTGGCTCGATGCGTCGGGCCTCGAGCGGCTGCACTCGTCTCTGGCCGAATGGGCGGAGGCCGTCCGGACCGATCTCGCGCATGCCGGATACGACGCGGTGATCGTCGTTGGGTTCACGCGCTTCGGAACATACGCGGCGGCCCAGGTCACACGCGGCACCCGCGTACTGGCGGACCCCGACGAAGAACGCGCCGTCGGCCGGCGCGTCTCCCTGCGTCATCTGCGCCTGCCGCCGGACACCCTCGACGCGCTCGGACGGCTTGGGGTGCGGACAGTGGACGATCTGCTCCGGCTGCCGGCCGGCGGAGTGCTGGAACGTTTTGGACCCGCGGCCGAGCGCCTCCACCGGCTGGCGTCGGGCGACCTGTGGACGCCGCTTGTACCGCTGCCGGCGACCGAGCCGGTGCGGCGGCACCTCGTGCTGGATGCGCCGGAATCGGATGCCCAACGCCTGTTGTTCGCCGTCAAGCATGTGCTGCATCCGCTATTGGCCCGGCTAGCACCGCGCGGGCAGGCGCTCGCCGCCCTGGATCTGCGGTTCCGGCTGGGGAAGGGCGAGTGGAGTGCCCATCTCATCCGGCCGGCATCACCGACGCTCGATGCGGTCCGGCTGGCCGATCTCGTGCGTCTGCGTCTCGACGCGGTGCGGGTTGATGCCGGCGTGACGGAGATCTTCGCGGAGGCCGCCGGCGTGCCGGCCGCCCCGGACCAACTGGCCCTGCTGCCGGAACACTCCTCCCGAGACGTCGAGGCCGGGACCCGCGCCCTCGATCGCCTCCGGGCCCGGTATGGTGACGGTGCGGTGGTGGGCGCGGTGCTTCGCGACGGGCATTTACCGGAAGCCCGGTTCGGGTGGGAGCCGGTCGCGCACCTGCGCCTGCCGCGGCCCCGCTCTGTCGGAATGCGACCGCTGGTCCGGCGGATCTTCGAGCGGCCGGTGCCGCTGAAGCGGTACGTCGCGATCCCGGGTGAGCCGTCCGCCGCCGGCGGCCCGTTCATCGTCTCGGGCGGCTGGTGGGCCTGTCCCGCCTGCCCCGCGCCAGACGGGGCGCATCGGACCTACTACTTTCTGGAAGGTACGCACGGAGAGTTGCGGTGGGTGTTCTACGACGCCGTGCGCCGGCGCTGGTATCTGCACGGGCGCGTGGAGTAACGCACGACGATGCCGTACACGCCATTGTGGTGCAAGACGCATTTTTCGTTTCTCGAGGGGGCCTCGTCTCCCGAAGAATTGGTCGAGGCCGCATCACGGCACGGGCTCACGGAACTCGCGGTGACCGATCGCGACGGCGTGCACGGGGTAGTGGAGGCCCACCTCGCCGCGCGCGGGCGCGGCATCCGGTTGATTGTCGGGGCGCAGGTGACGGTCGCGTCGTCACCTCCCGCGGAGGCGATCATGGGCGTCCGCGAGGCACATCAAACGACCTCGTCACAGTCGGTCGCGTCGTCACCTCCCGCGGAGGCGTCGAAGATGCGGCATCCGCCGGTCCCGTTTCGGGCCGGCGATTCGACATTGCTTCTCCTGGCCGCGGACCGGCACGGCTATGCCAATCTCTGCCGGCTGTTGACGGTCGGGCGCCGGCGCTCTCCCAAAGGCGAGAGCCGTGTCACCTGGCGGGAAGTCGCCGGCCACGCCGGCGGGCTCCTGGCGCTGTGGGGCGGGGAGGCGAGCCTGCTCGCCGCCGACGGCCCCAAGCCGGATGACGCCGCGCACGACCTGCGTGACGCCTTCGGGGACCGGGTATATGCGATGGCCGCCCGGCACCGGCGGGACGTCGAGGTGGTCCAGGAACGCCGGCTCCGCGCGCGGGCGGCGCGGTACGGGCTGCCGATCGTGGCTGCGCACGAGGTGTTGTATCATGCGCCGGCGCGGCGTGCGCTCCAGGATGTGCTCACCTGTACCCGGTACGGGATCGAACTCGCGGCCGCCGGCACACGGATCAAGCCGAACGCGGAACACGCGCTCAAAGATCCGGGCGCCTTCGACGCGCTGTTTGCCGACGATCCCGGCGCGGTCCGCCGAACCCGCGAGGTCGCCGACCGGTGTGCGTTTGCCCTCACCGAACTGCGGTACCGGTATCCGCTCGAACGTCTCCCCGAGGGCGCGACGTCGGCCGGGTGGCTGCGGACCCTCACGTTCGCCGGGGCGGGGGGGCGGTACGGCGGCCGGGTGCCGCCCGAGGTCACCGCGCAGCTGGACCGGGAACTGGCGATCATCGCGGACCTGGACTACGGCGGCTACTTCCTCACCATGCACCAGATCGTCCAATACTGCCGCGCGCACGGCATCCTCTGCCAGGGGCGCGGATCGGCCGCCAACTCCGCCGTCTGCTACTGCCTCGGCATCACGGCCGTCAATCCGGTGCGGACCGACCTGCTGTTCGAACGGTTTCTCTCGCGCGAGCGGGCCGAGCCGCCGGACATCGACCTCGACGTCCAGCACAACCGCCGGGAAGAGGTAATCCAGTGGATCTATGAGACGTACGGCCGCGACCGCGCCGCGATGGTCGCCAATTTCATCCGCTACCGGTTCCGCTCGGCGGTGCGCGACGCCGGCAAGGCGCTGGGCCTGCCCCTCGTGGCGCTGGACCGCGTCGCGAAGCTCGTGTGGCACGAAGACGATTCGCGCCTCCCGCGGCTGCTCGGCGACGCGGGCCTCGATCCCGCGCGGCCGCTTCACCGACACCTCGTCCGGCTCGCCGCCGAGATGCAGGACATCCCCCGGCATCTCTCGATCCACCCCGGCGGCTTTCTGCTGGGCCACGAGCCCGTGTCCCAGATCGTGCCGATCGAGAACGCGACGATGCCCGACCGCACCGTGATTCAGTGGGACAAGGACAGCGTCGAGGGCCTCGGGCTCTTCAAAGTCGACGTGCTGGCGCTCGGCGCGCTCTCGCACCTCGATCTCGCGTTCCGGCAACTCGACGAAGACGGCGCCCGCGCCCCCGACGGCCGCCCGCTCTCCATGGCCACGATTCCGGACGGCGACCGCGAGACGTTTGCGATGATCTCGCGCGCCGACACGATCGGCGTGTTTCAGGTCGAGAGCCGCGCGCAGATGTCGATGCTGCCGCGCCTGTGCCCCAAGACCTACGACGATCTCGTCGTTCAGATCTCGATCGTACGGCCCGGGCCGATCGTCGGCGGCATGGTGCATCCGTACCTCCGCCGGCGCGCCGGGGAGGAACCCGTCGAGTACCCGCATCCGTCGCTCGAGCCCGTGCTGGCGAAGACGCTCGGCGTGCCGATCTTTCAGGAGCAGGTGATCCGCATCGCGATGGTCGCCGCCGACTACTCGCCCGGCGAGGCGGACCAGTTGCGCCGCGACATGGCCGCGTGGCGCCGCTCGGGACGGCTCGAGCGCCACCACGATCGCCTCGTGTCCGCGATGACCGCCAAGGGCGTGACGTCCGAGATGGCGGAGCGGGTGTTCAGTCAGATCCGGGGATTCGGGGATTATGGATTTCCGTTCAGTCACGCCGCCAGTTTCGCCCTCATCGCGTATGCGTCCGCGTATCTCAAGTGCCACCATCATCCGGAGTTCACGTGCGCGCTGCTCAACGCGCAGCCGATGGGTTTCTACGCACCGTCGACGATCGTCGATGATGCCAAGCGCCACGGCGTCGAAGTGCGCCCGATCGACGTCACGGCAAGCGAGTGGGACTGCACGCTCGAGGACCGCGGGGGCGCGGATGTTGCCGCGGGGTCCGAGCCCCGCGCCGTCCGGATGGGCCTGCGCTACGTCAAGGGGCTCGCCGAAGACGGCGGCCGGCGGCTGGTGCAGGCTCGGGCCGAGCGGCCATTTCAGTCCCTCGACGATCTCATCCGCCGCACCCGGCTCGACGCCGGCGCCCTCGTGGAACTGGCCGAGGCCGGCGCCTTCGAGGCGTTGGGCGCCGATCGCCGCACGGCACTCTGGCAGGTGCGGGCGCTTGCGCGCCGGAGAGACATCGTCCTCCCGGTCCAGATGCGCGAGCCGGCGCCGGTGTTCGACGGGCTCGGCGCCTACGAGACCATCGCGTGGGACTATCGGGCGTCCAGGCACAGCACCCGCGGGCACCCGCTGTCGCCGATGCGCCCGGCGCTGCGCGAGGCGGGCCTGCCGGACGCGCGGGCGGTGCTGGCGATGCGGGACGGTACCCGCGTCCGCTACGCGGGGATCGTCATCTGCCGGCAGACCCCCGGGACCGCATCGGGCGTCACGTTCATGACGCTCGAAGACGAAAGCGGCTTCGTCAACCTCGTCGTCTGGCCGGCCGTGATGGATGCCTACGCCCGGCTGGCGCGGGCCGCGGTCTTCCTCGGCGTGACGGGGCGCATCCAGCGGCAGCACGAGATCGTGCACGTCATCGCCCGGAAATTTTGGCGTCCCCGCGCGAGGCGCGGGGCGCGGGATGCGCCGCCGCCGGCAGTCACGAGCCGGGACTTCCGGTGACGGCCCCGGGGGCCCCTGTCGATTTTCCGGGCCGCCAAACGACTATCCGGTGTTACGGCACCCCGGTTCGAGCGGGAAGATCATAGTAGACACTGTGGGAGGGACACATGACGACGAGAACGGAGTACGCGCACGGCGAGTTTTCCTGGGTGAACCTCGGCACGACCGATCCCGCCGCGGCGAAGCGATTCTACGGAAGCCTGTTCGGGTGGCAGTTTGACGACATGCCTGCCGGCCAGGGCATGACGTACACCATGTGTAGGTTAGGGGACCACTACGCGGCAGGGCTCTTTGCCCTGGAGCAGATGCAGGCGCGGGGGGTCCCGGCGCACTGGATGCCCTTTGTCAACGTGCTCAACGCGGACGAGGTCGCCGCAAAAGCCTCGCAGAACGGCGGCAAGGTCCTGATGGGTCCGGACGACGTGCTGACCGTCGGCCGGAGCGCCGCGATCGCGGATCCCACGGGCGCGCGCCTCGCGATCTGGCAGGCAAGGGACCACAAGGGCGCAGGGGTCGTGAGCGAAGAAGGGGCGATATCCTGGAATGAACTGTTGTCGCCTGACGTCGACGCGGCCGGCCGGTTCTACCGGGCGACATTCGGTTGGACGTCTGACGTGGTCGACGTGAGCGAGGACAGCAGTTATACGATTTTCAAATCGGGCACCACCATGATCGCGGGCATGATGGCGAGACCGCCGCGCCTCAAGGATGTGCCGCCGAACTGGCTCACCTACTTCGGCGTCGCTGATTGTGACGCGGCCGCCGCGAAGGTCACGCAGCTCGGGGGGACGCTGATGCAGCCGCCGACCGACATCCCCAACGTCGGCCGCTTTGCGGTCTGCCGGGACGGCCAGGGCGCGGCCTTCGCCATCGCGCGCTTCAATCCGCCGGCTTCGTAGACCGAACATCATACGGGTGGTGGGCCGGCACCGCCGGTCCACCACGCCCGACAGGGATAGATGCGGCGGACGCCCAAGCAGGGACCACGGGAAGACGGGATCGGGGCATGGCATCCGGGACCACACAGTCGAGCACAATGACCAGCGTCCGGCTGCCGCCGGCCTTGGCCGGCGGGATCGGGGCCGGGGCGGTCGCCGGCCTGGTCAACATCGCCTTGGTCATGGAGCTGCACTCGCGGTTCCCGCCGCTCGAAGCGACCGGCTGGTCGTCCGTCGTCGCGGGCCTGTTCGGCGGTCTCGTCTATTGGATGTGGAGCCGCGTCTCACCGCGCCCGGTTGCGGCGCTGTGGCTGACGAGCTTCCTCGTCGCGACGGCGGATACCGTCGTCATCTTCACCCTTCCGCTGCCGACCGCCGGCCGGCACCTCGGCCTTGCGCCCCTCGCGGGCATCGTAACGCCGCTCCTGCAGATCCTCGCGCTGTTCGGCGTCGGCGGATCGGCGCCGTTCCACCTGCCGGCGGCCGCCCGGCCCGCGTTTGCCGCTGTGCACTACGCCGCCGCGATCGTGGTGAGCCTCCTGATCCCGGTCTTCGCCCGTCCCAGAACCGGCTGAGTGTCCGCGCCGTCACAATTTGTCCTGGCCGCGGCGCACACCGGCGCCGGCAAAACGACCGTGACCGCGGGGGTGATCGCGGCCCTCCGCCGCCGGGGCCTGCGTGTCGCCCCCTTCAAGGTCGGTCCCGACTACATCGATCCGGGCTTTCTGGGTCGTGCCGCCGGGCACCCCGCCCGGAACCTCGACGCGTGGCTGCTCGATCCCCCAACCGTCCGCTGGCTGTTCCACCGGCACGCGGACGCGGGAGAGGCGGCCGTTGTCGAGGGGATGATGGGTCTCTTCGACGGGCTCACGGGAGGCGACGACACCGGCAGCACGGCGCACGTCGCGCGGCTGCTCGATCTGCCGGTGATCGCCGTGCTGGACGCCTCGCGCGCCGCCCGTAGCGTCGGCGCCGTGGCGCGCGGCTGCCAAGTGTTCGACCGCCGCGTGCGGATCGCCGGCTGGATTCTGAACCGCGTCGCCGGCGACACGCACCGCCGCTGGGTGGCCGATGCCGTCGAGGGCGCCACCGGCCGTCCGGTCCTCGGTGCGCTGCCGGACGATCCCCGTCTGGCGATCCCGGAACGCCACCTCGGTCTCGTCCAGGCCTCCGAGCGCGCCTCGCTCGGAGGCCTCCTGGCGCGCCTGGGACACGAGGTCGAGCGGCGGTTCGATCTGGGGCGTCTGCTCCGGATCACCCGGGTGCCCCGCCCGGGGGGCGCACGGCTGCTTCCCCCCGCGCTGGCCCGCGTGCTGGTGCCGCCCCGTCTTGCGCCGCGTCGCGCGTGGAAGGCCCGCGCCCTCGCCGGCCCGCGGCCGTCGCCGGGGCGGCCCGTCATTGCGTGGGCGCGCGATGCCGCATTTACGTTTCACTACGACGACAACATCGAACTGCTCGAAGCGCTCGGCGCCCGGGTCGTACCGTGGAGCCCGCTCGCCGACCGGCGGCTGCCGCACGGGACAGGCGCGGTCGTGCTCGGCGGAGGTTATCCGGAACTCTTCGCCGCGGCGCTGGCCGAGAACCGTCCGGCGCTCGACGCGCTCAGGACGTTTGCCGGCGCCGGCGGCGTGGTGTACGCGGAATGCGGAGGCTTCATGTATCTGGCGCGCGGCGTTGCGGTCGACGGCCGCCGGCACCGGCTGGCCGGCATCGTCCCGGCGTGGATTCGGATGCACGCCCGGGCGCGGGTCGCGTACGTTCGCGCGGAGATGCTCCGCGACACGATTTTGGCGCCCCGCGGCACGATCGTACGAGGGCACGAATTTCACGCGTCGTCGCCGGCGTCTCCGCCCGAGGCGGACCGGGCGGCGTACCGGCTGCGGGATGCGCACGACTCCGGCCTGCCTGGCCTGCCCCCCACCGGGGGCCCGCGGGCGCCGGCCCGCCTCGAGGGGTACGGCCGGAGCGGCGTGCTCGCCTCGTACGTGCACCTGAATTTTCTCAGCGATCCGCGGCTCGCATCGCGTTTCGTCGCGCTCGCGGCGGCCGTCCCCGCGGCCGCGGGGACCCGCCGCAGGTAGGCCGCGGCGCGGCCACGAATTTGGGTTCGCGCGGCCGCGACCGCGCGTTGCGGCGCGGGTCGGGGGAGGCACATTTTTTTGGCTCACGCCGCAGGCACAGACCGGACGGCGGCCGTGGTGCTGGCCGCGGGCAAAGGTACTCGGATGCGCTCGGAGCTTCCCAAGGTGCTGCACCCTCTTCGCGGACGTCCGATCGTGGCCCACGTCGTCGAGGCCCTCCGCCGGGCCGGCGTCCGGCGGCCCCTGATCGTGGTCGGTCCCGACCACCGGCGTGTCCGGGAAGCGCTGGGCGACGAGGTGGATTACGTCATCCAGCGCGATCCGCTCGGCAGCGGGCACGCGCTCCTCCAGGCGGTGCCGCGCCTGCGGGACCGGGCCGTGGCGTACGTGCTCAACGGGGATATGCCGCTGGTGTCGCCTGAGACCCTGCGTGCGCTGCGGCTCCGCGTGCGCGACGGCGCGGCCGCGGCCGTCGCGGCCGGGACGCCGGCCGACACCCGGCGCTACGGGCGGATCGTGCGCGCCGCCGACGGACGGTTTCTCCGCATCATCGAAGACGCCGACGCGACGCCCGACGAGGCGGCGATCCGAGAGGTCAACGCGGGATTTTACTGTGTCCGGGTCGCCGAGATCGCCGGCTCCCTCCGGCGGGTCCGGCCGGCGAACCGGCAGGGCGAGTATTATCTCCCCGACGCGATCAACATGCTCGCGGCCGCGGGGCGTCCGGTGGCGGTGGTGCCGGTTGCCGATCTGGAGGAGCTCGCCGGCGTCAATACGCGCGCGGAGCTGGCGGCCGCCGACGCGATCCTGCGCCGCCGGGTGCTTGAGCGATTGATGGACGGCGGGGTGACGGTGCTCGACCCCGCAACGACATTCGTCGACGACACGGTGAAGGTCGGCCGGGACACGGTGCTGCACCCCGGGACGTTCCTCACCGGCCGCACGGTCGTCGGCCTCAACTGCACGGTCGGGCCCGGCGCCCGCGTCCACGACTCCGTCCTCGAACGCCGGGTCCGCGTGTGGGACTCCTGGGTCGAGGAGAGCCGGATCGGTGAAGGGACGAGGGTGGGGCCGTTCGCGCACCTGCGTCCCGGCACCGTCGTCGGGCGCGACGTGGAAATCGGCAACTTCGCGGAATTGAAAAACTCGCGGGTGGGCGACCGGACCAAGGTGCACCACAAGAGTTACCTGGGCGACGCGCAGATCGGGGTCGAGGTGAACATCGGCGCCGGCACGATCACCTGCAACTACGGCCTCGACCGGCGCAAGCACCGGACCACCATCGGCGACCGGGCCTACATCGGGAGCGACTCGATGCTGGTGGCCCCGGTCCGGATCGGCCGCGAGGCGGCCACAGGGGCCGGGTCCGTTGTGACGAAGGACGTCCCCCCGCGGCGCGTGGCCGTCGGCGTGCCGGCGCGGGTCATCCGGTCGCTCAACGGACGGCGGTAGGGGCACAGAGGCACCAGGGAAGGAGCGGCGATGGCCGACCCTCAGATCCGGATCTTCAGCGGCACCAGCAATCCGGACCTCGCCCGGGGCATCGGCGAGTACCTGGGGCTGCCGGTGGGCGCGATCCACGTCTTCCGGTTTGCCGACGGGGAGATCGGCGTCCGCATCGAGGAGAGCGTGCGCGGCCTCGACGCCTTCGCCGTGCAGTCGACCTGTCCACCGGCGAACGAGACGCTCATGGAACTGCTGATCATCATCGACGCGCTGCGGCGGGCGAGCGCCGCGCGCGTCACGGCGGTGATTCCGTACTTCGGGTATGCACGCCAGGATCGCAAGATCAAGCCGCGGGAGCCGATCTCCGCGAAGCTCGTCGCGAACCTTTTGACGACGGCCGGCGCGGATCGCATCCTGACCGTGGACCTGCACACCGGACAGCTGTGGGGGTTCTTCGACATCCCGCTCGACCATCTGCCGGCGCGGATGATCCTCGGCGACTACTTCCGCTCGCTCGCGCTCGAGCATCCGGTGATCGTTTCCCCGGACATCGGCGGCGTCAAGCGGGCGCGGGAGTTCGCCCAGTACCTCGGGGCGCCGCTCGCGATCATCGACAAGCGCCGCGACCGCCCCAACCAGGTCGCCGAGATCGTGCACGTGATCGGCAAGGTCTACCGGCGAACCGCGATTCTCGTCGACGACATCATCGACACCGGCGGGACCCTCACGCTCGCGGCCGAAGCGCTGATGAAGCGCGGCGTCCGGGCGGTGTACGCCTGCTGCACGCACGCGATCCTCTCGCCGCCCGCGCTCGCGCGGCTCGCGCGGTCCCCAATCGAACAACTGGTGGTCACCGATACCATTCCCGTGCCGCCGGAGAAGCGGACGGCCAAGCTCGCGGTGATCTCGGTGGCCGGCCTCATCGGCGAGGCGGTGCAGCGGGTCCACGCCGAGCAGTCGGTGAGCGAGCTGTTCGGGGCGCCCCGCGTGATGC
This sequence comes from bacterium, assembly GCA_035945995.1. Classification (NCBI taxonomy): domain Bacteria; species bacterium. The sequence goes on along the minus strand of DASYZR010000126.1, from coordinate 775 downwards.
AGACGGCGACCGAGGGCGAGTAGCCGGGGCCGCCCGCGGTGACGATCTCACCGTTCCTGGTCGCCGGCGCTATCGGGCTCGGCATCGCCTATGCCGTGACGCCGATCGTGGTGTGGGTCGCCACGCAGTTGGGGGTGCTCGACCGTCCCGGCGGCCGCCACATCCACCGGGCTCCGGTGCCCCGGCTCGGCGGCGTCGCCATCTACGTGGCGTTCGTCGCCGCGGTCCTCGTCGGTCTGCCGGTGGAACGGCCCATCCGCGTCGCGTTCGAGACGCACCGCATCACCGTCGTCATCCCGTACGTGCCGGCGATCGACCGGCCGATCGTGGCCCTCCTGCTCGGGGCGACGCTCATCACGCTCGTCGGCGTGCTCGACGACGTGCGGGGGACGCGGCCGATCGTCAAACTCATCGGCCAGGTGCTGGCCGCGGCGGTGCTGCTGCCGTTCGGGGTGGGCATGGACGTGCTCACGAATCCGCTCGGCGGCATGGTGTTCGTCGTCGGGCCGCTCGGGGCGATCGTCACGGTGGTGTGGGTCGTGGCCCTCTGCAACGTGATGAACCTGATCGACGGCGTGGACGGGCTGGCCTCGGGCATCGCGGCGATCGCCGGAACGACGCTGCTGGTCGCGGCGTATCACCGCGGCGACGTCGGGACGGCGATCCTCGCGGCCGCGCTGGCCGGCGGGGCGCTCGGGTTTATCCCGTACAACTTCAATCCCGCCCGCATCTTCCTGGGGGATACGGGCTCGATGCTGCTCGGGTATCTGCTCGG
>DASYZR010000125.1 GCA_035945995.1 bacterium | reverse complement strand
GCGATCGTACTGACCCTTGGCGCGATACGCGGCGCCGCGGTTGTTGAAGGCGTAGGCGAACTTGGGATCGAGCCGTATCGCTTCCGTGTAGTCGGCAATCGCCGCGTCGTAGTCCTGCTTCTGATAGTTCTCGTTACCGCGGGCGTAGAATGCGGCGGCCTCGTTGTGGTTAGGGCCGGGAGTGGGGCTAGGCTGGACCACCGGGCCCGAGCTTGAGGACGTGCCTGAGCTTGAGGGCGTGCCTGAGCTTGGGGGCGCGCCCGAACTTGGGGGGGTGCCCGTGCTCGAAGGCGCGCTTGAGCTTGGAGGTGCGCCCGGGTTTGTAGCCGTGCCGGAGCCGGTAGTGACGCCGGAGCCCGCGAATTCCCCGGCGATGTCGGCCTGGATCGCCTTCGCCGCCGCGATGTCGGCGTCGCCGCCCGCGGTATCCCCCTTCTTTTGCTTGGCGAGCCCGCGGCCGTACAGGGAACTGGCGAGTTTTGGATTGATCTTGAGGGCCGCGTCGTAGTCCGCAATGGCGCGGTCGTACTGGCCGAGTTTGAGATACGCGAGCCCGCGGCCGTCCAGTGTGACGGCGTAGTTGGGACGAAGTCCCAGGGCGTTGTTGCAGTCCGCGAGAGCCTCTTGCAGGTCTCGGCCCACGACGGCGCGGGCCCAGCAGCGGTTGCTGAGGTACGCGGCATCTCGCGGATTCAGCCGGATCGCCTCGCTGTAGTCGGCGATGGCGCCGTCGTAGTCTTTCTGGTCGGCGTACGCGTTGCCGCGGCTGTTGAAAACGTAGGCAATGGTCGGATCGAGGCCGATGGCCTGCGTGTAGTCAGCGACGGCACGATCGGGTTGGCCTTTGGTGCGATACGCGGCGCCGCGGTTGGCGTAGATCACGGCAAGATTCCGACCCGCGTACTTGCCGGACTGGATCAGGGCGGTGCAGGCGCTGATTTGCTGGTCCGGCGACGCACCTGCTCTCCCCTCACACCATTCGATCTGCTGCTGCGTCTGCGCCGCAGCCGGTGAACCGGCCCATAACGCCGCGACCAGCGCGGCCCCTACGATCGCCCCCCACGTGTCGCGCCCCATACCGTCTCCGTACGGCCGACCTCTCGCGGACGTTCCGCCAGGGCTCACGAATTCCTTCCACCAATTGGCCCGGCGGGACGCGGGCGCGTCAGCCCGTGGACGCGGGTGACACGGCGGGGCCGCCCGAGGCGGCCCGTCGCTCCCGCCAGATCCGCTGAAACGTCGCGACGATGGCCGGATCGAATTGTGTGCCCGCGCGACGCTCGATCTCCGCCATCGCCGTCTCCGGATCCAGCGCCGGCCGGTAGGGCCGGTCCGCGGTCAGCGCGCCGTAGGCGTCGGCGACGGCGATCACACGCGCCGCAACGGGAATGGCCTCGCCGGCGAGGCCATCGGGGTACCCGCTCCCGTTCCACCACTCATGGTGATGGCGAACGGCCGCTTTGATAGCCGCCGAGATCGGCACGGGCCGCAGAATCTCATACCCCACCAGCGCATGGCCCTGCATGGTGGCGCGCTCTTCCCGGGTCAGGGGGCCGTGCTTGTCGAGGATGTTGTCGCGGATCCCGATCTTCCCGACGTCGTGCAGGAAAGCGGCCGTCCGGACGTCGCCCGCGTCTGCCGGACTCAATCCCGCCGCCTGTGCGAGCGCCGCCGCGAGATCCGCCACCTGATTGGAGTGATCGGCCGTGGCGACGTCCCGCGCGTTCACGGCCGCGGCGAGAGACTCCACAGCTCCCGCAAATGCCACCCGGAGGGTGTCGTGCTGTTGCTGGAGCTCCCGCGAGGCGCCGCGGACGATCGTGAACAACGCGAGGTAGAGGACCAGCATCCCGGAGACCGCGGTGGCCCACACCGACCATCTGAGCCGGCGCAGGGTGGGGCGAAGGTCGGTCAGGTCGGACACGATGTCGTACACCGCCACGGGGCGCGCGACGCCTTGGAGAACGACCGGCACGAACACTTCCATGGCGTCCCGGGACCCGCGGCCCTGCGGGAAGGACACGATGCGCGACTCGGTCTGCCCGCCGAGCGCGGCCCTGAGCGGCGCCGACGGCGGAAATGCGCGCCCGACCAGACCGGCGTCATCGCTGTACAATACCTGTCCGTCCCTGTTCCAGACCGTGACCCGAAGAATGCCGGCCCTGCCGATCAGTCCTCGCACGGCGAAGGCGAACTCAACTCGGCGTGCCGGGGACGATACTTGGAAATCCTGCGCGACCAGGCGCGGCGCGAGGAATTCCGACACGTAGACGGCCGCGCTGTGGGCGTGCTGGTTGAGCGCGTAGCCTTCCACCAGGCGCACGGCGAGCGTGCCAAAGATGAGGCCGACGGCGACCGTCGTGGCGAGGCTCACGAGCGTAAACCGCCGCACCAGCGTGACACCGGATGATCCGCTTGGCCCATTCGTACCATTCGGACCGGCCGACTCGGCGAGAATGGCTGTACTGATTGGGGGCACCTTCAGCGACGCATCAGATGACGGCAATGCACAACTAGTAGAGTAGCACCCGATTGTTATACTCGCAATTGAACCGCGGCAAACCTGACTGCCGCGCGGTCCGGCCCGGTCGGCCGGGATCCGCGCCCGCCGCGGGCTTACCTCAGGGGGTGGCCGTGGCCGACACCGGGCGCAGGGGCAGCATCAGCAGCGGCATGGGATGGATGTTTCTCATCTCGCTCCTGCTCTTTTGGCTGCCCGTCATCGGGCCGCTCATCGCCGGGCTCGTGGGCGGGAAGAAGGCCGGCGGGGTCGGTCCCGCCCTCGTGGCGGTCTTCCTGCCGATCATCGCCACGAGCATCGTGCTGTCCTTCGCGGGCTCCGTGCTCACCGGCATCCCGTTGATCGGCGCCCTCGTCGGCATGGGGGCGCTCGCCGTCCTCCTGCTGCACGTAGGACCGCTTCTGCTGGGAGCGATCATCGGGGGCGCACTGGCGTAGGCCGCGCCCGGTCAGCGCCTCCCGGGGCCGCTTCGAGGGTCGAGCGCGTCGCGCAGCCCGTCGCCGAGCATATTGAAGGTGCCGACGGCGACGGCGATCGCCGCGGACGGCCACACGAGCAGCAGCGGCGCCAGTTGCATGTAACTGCGGCTCTCGCTGACCATGCGCCCCCACGTGGGGGCGGGCGGCAGGACGCCGAGCCCGAGAAAGCTCAGCCCCGACTCGACCAGGATCGCAAACCCGGCGGAGAGCGAGCACTGGACGATGAGCGGCCCCGCGATGTTGGGGAGGATGTGCCGGCGCATCTGGTGCCAGACCGACGCGCCGAGCGCGCGCGCCGCGTCGACGTACTCCCGCTGGGCGACGCCGAGCGCGCCCCCGTACGCAAGGCGCGCGAAGGCCGGCAGGTACAGGACCGCGATGACGGCCGACAGCTTCACGAGCCCCTGCCCGAGGAACGTGACCACCGCGATCGCCAGCAGGATCGGCGGAAAGGCGAGGATGAGGTCCACGAGGCGCATCACCGTCCACTCCACCCCGCCGCGGTACGTGGCGCCGACGAGGCCGAGCAGGGTCCCGCCGGCGGACGCGATGAGCGCCGACGAGAGCGCCACCGCGAGCGACACCCTGGCGCTGTAGAGGAGGCGCGAGAGCGTATCCCGCCCGAACGAGTCGGTGCCGAGCGGATGGGCCCGCGAGGGCGGGGCGAGCAGCGACGGGCCCATCTCGAGCGGATCGGCGGGCGCGAACCAGGGCGCGAGGGCGGCCGCGGCCACCATCACGGCGAGCAAGCCGCCGCCGACCCAGAGGCGGGGGCCGAGGCGCCTCACGCCAGGCGGATCCGGGGATCGATCACCATGTACGCGAGATCGACCAGCAGGTTGATTAGGACGAAGGAGAAGGCGATGACGACGACCACCGCCTGCACGAGCGGGTAATCGCGCTGGAACACGCCTGAGAGCAGCAGCGTCGCGACGCCGGGCCAGTTGAAGATGTACTCAATCACGACGACCCGGCCGATCAGCTCGCCGGCCTGCAGCCCGAGTACCGTCACGACGGGGATCAGCGAATTCCGCAGCACGTGCCGGACCAGCACGGCCCGTTCTGCCAGGCCCTTCGCCTGTGCCGTCCGGACGAACTCCTGCGACAGCGCCTCGAGCATGGCGGCGCGGGTTATGCGCATGATGACCGGCGCGAACGTGAGCGCGAGCGTGACCGCGGGCAGGACCAGGTGGCGCAGGTGCCCGAGCGGATCGTCCGACCACGCGACGTAGCCCGTCGCCGGGAACCAGTGCAGCACGAGGCCGAAGACGAGGACGAAGACCGCCCCCACGACGAACGCCGGAAACATCAGGCCGAGCGACGAGGCGCCGCTGAGCGCCAGATCGACGGGGCCGCCGGCGTCCCGCGCGGCCAGGATGCCGAGCGGGATCCCGAGCACGATGCCGGCCGCCAGCGCCACCGCCCCGAGCTCCAGCGAGTGCGGCACGCGCACCGCGAGCTCGCCCCGGATCGACAGCCCGGAGAGAATCGACGTGCCGAAGTCGCCGCGCGCGAACCGGCCGAGCCAGTCGCCGTACTGGACCGGCAGGGAGCGGTCGAGGCCGAGCGCCTGGCGCATCGCCGCAATCTTCTCGGCCGAGCCGCCGTTCTCGCCGAGCATGACGAGCACGACGTCGCCCGGCACCGCGCGCAGCAGCAGGAAGACAGCCGTCGCGATCGCCAGCGTCATGCCGGCGGCGGCGATCACCCGGCGGACGATGTAGGCGGCCACGGCGCGGACGCCGGGCTACTTAGCGATCCACGTCGTGCGCAGCGAGAAGCCGGAATACCGGCCGATCGGCCCCGCGAAGTGCTCGTAACCGCGGACGTAGGCGCGGCCGGCCTCGCCCTGATCGCCCCAGGCGAGGTAGACCCACGGCGACAGCGCGAGCGCCCGCTCGGTGACTTGGGCGTAGAGCCGCTTCCGGAGCGCCTGGTTTCCGGACACGCGGGCCTGCTCCAGCCACTGGTCGATCTGCGCGTCTTTGAACCCGACCTGCTTCGCGTAATAGGAGTTGTCGGACTCATAGAACAGCGTGAGGAAGTCCGGATCGCTCACGGACGCCGCGAGGCCCCGCACCTCGACTTGGTAGTCGCCCGCGATGTGGCGCTGCAGCACGACGGCCCATTCCGGAAGGTCGAGCTGCACCTGCACGCCGACTTTGGCGAGCTGGGCCTGGAGGACCTGGGACGTGCGCGTGTGGAGCGTGAACGTGATCGGCGCCAGGATCGAGATCCGCAGGCCGTTCGGGTACCCGGCCTCGCGCAGGAGCGCCTTCGCCTTCTCCGGCTGATAGGTGTACGTCCCGTCGGCCTTCGCGTCGTGCGCCCACCAGGCGGACGGAATCACGTCTCCGGTGATCGGTGTGCCGCGGCCGTCGAAGATCGTCTTGACGACCGCGTTCCGGTCGACCGCGTAGGCGATGGCCTGCCGCACCCGCACGTCGTCGAACGGCTTGCGCGACGGGTTGAAGATGATGCACATGAAGATGCCGACGTCGTAGAACAGCTTCAATTGCGGGTCGCGCTGGATCGTGTTCATCTGCTCCTGGGGCACGAAATCCGCCAGCATGACGTCACCGGCGCGCAGCGCGGTGAGCCGGGTCTGGTCGTCGGGGATCGGCAGGTAGTTGATCGCGTCGAGGTACGGGACGCCGCGGTCCCAGTACTGCTCGTTCCGCACGACCCGGATCCGCTGCCCGGGCTCCCAGGACACAAACTTGAACGGGCCCGTGCCCATCATGGTGGCGCGGAGGTTGGCGCCGCCTTGCACGAACTTCGCGTCCACGATCGCGCCGTAGGGCTGGGCCAGGTAGGCGATGAGCGGCGCGAAGGGTTCGCTCAGGACGACCTTGACGGTGAGCGGGTCCATGACCTCGATCTGCCGGACGGCCTTGAGATTCCCGCGCAGCGCGGCACCGGTCTTGGGGTCGAGGATGCGCTCGAGCGAGAACTTCACGTCCGCGGCCGTGAGCGGATCGCCGTTGTGGAACCGTATCCCCGGCCGCAGATGGAAGACGTACTGCGTGTTGCCGACCAGGCCCCACCGCTCGGCCAGATCCGGCACGATCGCCCCGCCGTGCCCGTACCGGACGAGGCCTTCGTACACCGCCTCCTTGATGTACCCGGAGGCCACGCCCGAGTCCACGTGGGGATCGAGATCCGGCGGGTTCGCCGACAACCCCCAGATGAAGGTGCCGCCGCGCTTGGGTTGATCCGGGGCCGCCGCGCCCCAGGACGCGGCGCCGAAGGCGAGCAGCGCGCAGGTGACGATCACGCCGAGCAGAGCCCGCATCATCTCCCCTCTCTTTGGGCCGCGATGTCTTCGAGCGTCTTGCCCGCCTCGAGGGCGGCCCGGGTCTCGCGCTCGCGGCGTGAGGCGGCTTCGCCGCGCTCGACGATCGCTTCCACCCGGGAGGGCGGGATGATCAACACCCCGTCGTCGTCGGCGAGCACGTAGTCACCGGGCGCCACGCGAACCCCGCCGCAGGTCACCGGCTCTCCCACTGTGCCCGGAGGGCTCGCCGGCCTGGACGTCAGCGCCGAGATGCCGCGGGCGAACACCGGGAGGCGGAACTCAAGCAACTCCGGGAGATCGCAGACCGGCCCGTCGATCACGATGCCGGCGATGCCCTTCTGCCTCGCGGCCAGCGCCAGCATGCCCCCGAACGACGCATGGCGCACGTCGCCGCCGCGGGCGATCACCAGTACGCCCCCGGGCCGCGCCTCGCGGATCCCCCGGCGGTTGATCGCATTGTCGCGCGAGTCGACCGTCACCGCCCGCCCGCAGCACCTCACGGGGTGGAAGACGGGCCGGACGTCGATGTCGAGGAAGCCCTCATCGACGAAGTGCCCCAGCGTCGAGGTGACCAGCCGGGACAGCCGCTCGATGATCGGATCCATCACCGCTCCTTCCTCCGCGGCGGCCTCAGGCCGCGAACCTGACTTTGGGGCTGACGCCGATTCCTCCTCCGGCGTCCCGCCGCCGGGGCCCGCGCCGCGTGGCCCCACGACGGCGCCGTTGCACGGCCGCCGCTCACCGGTCCTGCGCGCGCGCCACCAGCAGGTCGAAGATGGGGGCCGCCTCCGGCACCTCGCCCGGGAGCTCGGGATGGAACTGCACGCCCATGAGAAACCGGCCGTCGGCCGCTTCCAGGCCCTCGACGACGCCGTCGGCCGCGAGCGCTGTCACGCGCAGCCCCGGCGCGACGTGGGCCGCGCGCAGGCCTTGATGGTGCCGGCTGTTCACCCGCAGCGGCCCCTCGACGTGCACGAGCGTCGCAAGCCGCGTCCCGGGCAGGACGTCCACGGAATGAAAGCGGGAGCGCTCGCCCACCTGCTCGTGCTCGACCACGGTGATCGGGAGGTCTTGCAGCATTGCGCCGCCGAGGGCCACGTTGAGAAACTGCATCCCCCGGCAGACGCCCAGCACCGGCTTCCCCTGCCGCAGGCAATGGTCGAAGGCTTCCTGCTCGAGCGCGTCCCGGCGGGGAATCACCACCCGGCACAATCCGTGGTTCTCCTCGCCGTAGCGGCGGGGATCGATCGCGTTTCCGCCCGTCAAGAGCAGGCCGTCGAGGCCGGGCAGACTCTCCGTCCACGAGTCCACCTCGATGAGCAGCGGCACCGGCTCGCCCGCGGCATCGCGCACGGCGCGCACGCAGGCATGCGCCGCCGCCCCCTCGGCCGGCAGCCAGCTCACCCCGATGCGCGGACGCGATGTGTGAGGTGCCATCTCCACCGCCTCTTAGAGGACCTTGGAGAGAAACGCCTGCGTCCGCTCGTGGCGGGGCGCGGTGAAGAACACCGCGGGCGGCGCCTCCTCGATGATCACGCCCCCATCCAGCATGACCACGCGATCGGCCGCCTCGCGGGCGAACGCGATCTCGTGCGTCACGACGATCATCGTCATGCCCCCCTCGGCCAGGTTCCGCATCGTCTCCAGGACCTCGCCGACCAATTCGGGGTCCAGCGCGGACGTAGGCTCGTCGAAGAGCATGAGTTTTGGATCCATGGCCAGCGCGCGGGCGATGGCAACGCGCTGCTGCTGGCCGCCCGAGAGCTGGTGCGGATACGCGCGGGCCCAGCCGGCGAGCCCCACCCGCGTCAGCAGCGCCACGCCGCGCTCGCGGGCCGCCGTCCGGTTCATGCGGCGGACCTGGACCGGCGCCTCGCAGACGTTCTCCAGCGCGGTCAGGTGGGCGAAAAGGTTGAACCGCTGAAACACCATGCCGATCCGGGCCCGGCGGCCGGAGGCGATCCGATCCGGTTCTTCGCGGAGCCGCCCGTCCGGCAGGAGCCGGTAGCCGACCATCTCGCCGTCCACGTAGATCGTGCCACCGTCGATCGTCTCCAGGTGGTTGATGCAGCGGAGCAGGGTCGTCTTGCCGCCGCCGCTCGGGCCGAGCAGGCACACGACCTCGCCCGCCGCGACGTCCATGCTGATCCCCCGGAGCACCTCCAGGCGGCCGAAGCGCTTGTACACACGGCGGATCTCGACCAGCGCCATCAGCGCGTGTGCTTGGCCAGGCCGGCGCCGAACGTCCGCGACCAGAGCCCCACACCGGCCCCGCCGGCGCGGGCCCGCTCGAGACCCACGCGGCGCTCCAGCCGGCGCTGGACCACGGTGAGGATCGAGGTCAGCGCCAGATACCAGATGCTCACGACGCACAGCACCTCGAAGTACCGGAAGTTCACGCTGTACAGGTTGGTGCCCATCGCAAAGATCTCCGGGACGGCGATCGTGAACAGGAGGGACGTCGTCTTGAGCATCCCGATGAACTGGTTCCCCGTCGGCGGAAGGATGACCCGCACGGCCTGCGGGATCACGATCCGCCGCATCGTCAGTGGATAGGTCATCCCGAGCGAGCGCGCCGCCTCCATCTGGCCCGGGTCGACCGACAAGAGCCCCGCGCGCACGATTTCCGTCATGTACGCGCCTTCGTTGATCCCGAGGGCGATCACGCCCGCCACCAGGGCCGGGAAATTGATCACGTTGTTGGTCAGCTCGGCGACCGCATCGTACCAGAAGACGATCTGCACCAACAAGGGCGTGCCGCGGACGAGCCACAGATACCCGGCGATCAGCGATCGGAGCACGGCCAATCGGGACGTCGCTCCGAGCGCGCCCAGGAGGCCGAGGGTGAGCCCGATCGACATCGCAACGAGCGTCACCCAGAACGTCGTCCACGCCGGCTGCAGGAAGGCCGTCGAAAAAAGGAGATGCCAAAAGTAGGGAAAGTCGAATCTCATCTCGGACAGATGCGCCCCCGCCGTTCGGCGGCCGCGGCGCGCGGGGAGGCCCGACGCCGCGCCGCGGCCTCCCCGCCGCTGCCCTCCAGAGCCGTCACTGCGCCTTGCGGATGTCGCCCTCCTGGAGCTGCCACTTGGTGAGGATCTTGAGATAGGTCCCGTTCTGCTCGATGTTCGCGAGCGCTTGGGTCAGCGCCGTCTGGAGGGCCGCCTCCCCCTTCCGCAGCATGAGCCCCTGCCGGTGGCGCGGTTGTCCCGGGGCTTCGCCGGTCAGGACCGGGCTGCCCAGTGCGAAGGTGTCGGCGTTGTTCTGGACGTCGTAGGCCGCGAGGTTCCAGTCGATGAAGGCGACCTGGACCGTGCCCTTGCGGAGCTGCTCCAGCGCTTCGTTGTTGCTCGGATAGATGCGGATGTCCATCGGCGAGCCCGACGGGCACAACCCCTTGTACTTGTCGAGATCGTGGGCCTCGACGGAGCCGGCGAGAGTCGCCACCGAGTGCCCGCACAACCCGATCTCGGTTTGGAAGTAGAGCCCGCTCCCTTTGTGGACGACCAGCCGGATCCCGCCGAGGAAGTACGGGACGAAGTCGTAGATCTGCTCGCGCTCGGCCGTGATGCCGATGCCGGCCATCGCGACGTCAAACTTATGCGCGCTGAGCGCGGGGAACAGGCCGGCGAACGCCAGGTTGACGAACCGGACCTTGAGACACATTTGCGCCGCCATGGCCTCCGCGAGCTCCACCTCTAGGCCGGTCGGCTTGCCGTTCTCGAGAAACGCCCCCGGCGGACCTCCAAACGTCACCCCGAGCGTGAGCGCGCCCGGGTTGGCGAGGCCCGAGGGTGCGGGCACCGCGCATGCCGCCGCCGCGGGCCTGACCACGCCGCCGGTGACCGGAGTCAACATGAGCACCGCGGCGAGCGTGACGATACCGGCGACCCGAGGAACGCCAAGCTGGCCAGTCACGAGACTCTTCGCCCCCCTTCTCTGATTACGGGACCGCGGGCACAGGCTACGACTCGCGCCGAATCCAACGCCCGCCCGAAAATATGTCCAATACATCCGGCCTGATGATCACCATACGCCGTGCGTATCATGTGCCCCTCGTATACAAGCCGTCGCACCGTCATCGCCCGCGGCACTCCGCCCATAGAAACGGGCGGACGCGTTCTTCCACCAAGTCGACCCCGAGGCCCGGACGCTCCGGGATCGGCATCAACCCGTCCCGGATCGCGAGTTCCGGGGCCTGATCGACGACCGCGAAATGTTGAGGCGTCCGGTACGGATAGACCTCCTGGATCAGGAAGTTGGGAATGCACGCGTCGAGTTGGAGCGCGGCGGCGGTCGACACCGGGCTCGAGCAGTTGTGGGGCGCGACCAGCATATCGAAGGCCTCCGCCATGGCCGCGACCTTCTTGGCCTCCATCAACCCACCCGTGTTACCGACGTCCGGCGTGAGCACCTGGGCGGCGCGCGCCTCGACGACGGGCCGGAAGCCGTAGCGGCTGTAGAGGCGCTCGCCCACGGCGATCGGCAGCGGGACCTGATCGGCGACCCTTTTGAGCCCTGGGGTATCGAACGGATCGACCGGTTCTTCGAAGAACAGGATGTCCGGCCCCGCCAGCGCCCGGCCGATCCGGATGATCGCGTCCGGCGTCAACTCCGCACTCATGTCCAGCATGAGCGCAGTACCCGGCCTGACAGCCTCGCGCACCGCGGCGACCCGGTCAAGGGCGCGCTGCTCCGCCGACGGGTCGATCATCCGGTGCGAGACGTGCCGGATGTGACCCTCCGGGTCCATTTCCGCGGACGCAAGCGGATAGAACTTGAGCGCAGTGTAGCCGTCTTCGACGGCGCGCTCCGCCGCGCGGGCAAAGTCGTCCGGCGTGACGCACCGAAACGACCAGCCGTTGGCATACACGCGGACCGCGTCGCGGATTCGGCCGCCCAGGAGCTCGTAGGCCGGAACCCCGAGCGCCTTCCCCTTGATGTCCCACAAGGACTGCTCGATCGCGCTGATCCCCGCGAAGATAATGGGCCCGCCGCCCTTGGCCCAGAAGGTGTGGTCGTACATCTCGCTCCACAGGGCCTCGATCCGGAATGGGTCCGCCCCCAGCAGGAACCGTTCGCTCAACTCCTTGACCATGGCGGCCGCGGCAAGGGCGCCGGTTCCGTAGGCCACCGCCGCATCGCCAACGCCGGTGATGCCGGAGTCCGTCACGGTCTGCACCAGCACGGGGCGACGTCCGGCGATGTCTACCACATAGATCTTCACCGCAACGACTTTCAACCCGCAGCCCCCCTACGGAAGACGCGATACGCGCACACCGTAGCATCCGCCGGACCATGCCCGCAATCCATGATTCCTGATGATTATGATATGCTTTCCTTATCGTGGAGCTCCGCCATCTTCGGTGCTTTCTCGCGGTCGCACGCCAGCGGCACTTTACGCGGGCGGCCGAAGCGCTCGGGATCGCCCAGCCGGCGTTGTCCCAGCAGATACGCAAACTCGAGCAAGAAATGGGCGTCCGCCTCTTCTACCGGAACAATCGCCGGGTGTCGATCACGACGGCGGGGCAGGCCCTGCTGCAGTATGCCGAGCGGATCGTCGAAGCGGCCGACGCCGCGCGGGCCGAGATCCAGGGCCATGCCGGCGGTCTCAGGGGGCGCGTGGCCGTCGGCGCGCCGCAGTCGCTGAGCGAACTCGAGCTGCCGCGGGTACTCGCGCGATTCAATCGCGAGCACCCCCGCGTCGAGATTGCCCTGCGGGAAGATGCCAACGAGCGTCTCGCCGAGCTGGTGGCGGATGACACGCTCGACCTCGCGCTGCTCGACACGACGAACTCGCGGGCGTTCACGGACGTCTCGTTGGAAGACGTCTACAGTGACGATCTCGTGGTCGCGGTCACACCCCATCACAAACTCGCGGCGCGGGCGGACGTGACGCTCCAGGCCCTTGCCGAGTATCCGTTCATCATGTACAGGGCGACGACGGGAATCCGGCGCACCGTCGAAGACGCGTGCGCCGCCGCGGGATTCACGCCGCGCGTCGCCTTCGAGAGCCGCGACGCGCACACCCTGAGCGCGCTTGCGGCGGAGGGCCTCGGCGTCGCGGTGCTGCCGCGCCGTCTGGCGGAACTCGAGGCGCCGCGCGTGCGCGTGCTCCCGATCGGGCCTCGGGCGCTCCGCCGGACGATCGGCCTGGGCGTGCGGGCCGGCCGCCGCCTGAGCGGCGCGGCCACGGCCTTCTATGCGCTCCTAAAGGACGCCCTGCGCGAAGGAACAGTGTAGCGCAGGTCGCAGCCGCCCCGATCTGAGGGGACCGGGCACCTGGCGGCCGCCGGCGGCGAACCGTGCAGTCGCCCGCTAAGGGGCGGCCGGAGCGCGGTACCGCTCCGGCGATTCCCAGAGCACGCTGAGGTACTCGCGCGCGGCGACGAGGTCGTTGGACTCGACCGCGAGGAACGCGAGGGCCCGGCGCACGGCCTTGGCCGTCTCCAAGCGGCGCAGGCTTTCGAACAGCCGCAGGCTCTCGGTGAGCGAGACCCGGGCCTCGTCCAGGCGGCCGAGGATGCGTTGAATGGTGCCCCGCAGCCACAGCCGGCTGGCGCGATCGTCGTCCGCCACCCCCGGCGCGCCGCCGTCGGTGGGCAGGAGGGCGAGGGCGGTCTCGCCGATCGCGCGCGCGGCCTCGGGCGGGACCTGCCCCCGCAACGCTTCGACGAAGCGTCCGAGCGTCTGCGCCGCACCCCGGACGTGTCCGGCCGCGCCGTACGCGGCAATGCTCATCGAATAGTGGCGCTGGGCCTCCGTCCACCGCTCGGCGCGTGCCTCGAGATCGCCCAAGCGCCAATGACTCTCCGCGAGCCGCTGTTGGTGATCGAACGCGTCATACACGGCGATGGCCTGGCCGGCTTCCGCGATTGCCGCTTCGAAGCGGCCGTCGGTCGCCGCCCCGGCGGCCTGAGTGACGTGCCAGGCCCCGGCCCGCTGGGAATCGGCGAAGGCCTCGGCAATCTCCAGCGCCTTTTGGAACGCCTGTGCGGCCTCGGCGGTCTGGCCCGCCTGTTCCCGGGCGATCCCCAGCTGACAGTGCAGCGCGGCGGCCTCCGACGGATCGGCCTCCGCGTCCGGGAGCAGCTGCAGCGCCGCTTCGAAGGTCCAGGCCGCCGACGCCGGATCGCCCGCGGCGAGCTTGCTCCGGCCGAGGCAGGCGTGGGCGCGGATGAGCGCCTGCCGCTCGCCGCCGTGTGTGAGTACGCGCAGCACCCGTTCAACCCGGCGCCACGCCCGCAGGTCATGTCCGAGCCGCTGCTCAACGTTCGCGAGGGCCAGCTCGATGCGCGCCTGGAGCAGCTCATCGCCGTCCGCCGCCGCATCGACCGCATGGTTGAACCACGCCTCGGCCTCGGCGAGTGCCCCCGCGTGGAAATGCGCGAGGCCCACCATCAGGAGCGCTTCGGCCTCCCGATCCTCGGTGGCACCGTCGAGAAAGTACGACAGGGGACGGCCGAGCCGGCGCGCGAGAATCTTGAGCGTGGTCAGACGCGGCGTGCGGTTGTCGCGCTCGATTTCGGAGATGTAGCTCTTGGTGAAGTCGCGACCCGCCAGTTGTTCTTGCGTCAGCCGCTGTTCGAGGCGTGCGGCGCGGATCTTCTGACCCAGTGTCACCGACCGTCACCCTCAAAGTGTCTGAAGACTGTCGTGACTCTAACAAGGGGGTTGGTATTTTGTCAAGTGAAACTATACGAATTAAACTGCAGACTAAACCCAAGGGGAATTGTATACTTGACAAACCCAACCCTCTCCGGTAGGATTGAACCGGAGGGAATCGCCAATGGACATGACCCTGAGTTCCATCGCCAAGAAATTAAGCGACGAGGACAAGGCCCGCGAACTCATGGAGCGGCTGCGCTGGCCGGACGGTCGACCGATGTGCCCGCATTGCGGCTCGGTTGATCGGGTCTACCGAATCATGTCCATGCCGGGCTCCTCCACCCGGAAAGGACTCCTGAAATGTGCGGCCTGTCGTCAGCAGTTCACCGTCACGGTCGGCACGATCTTTGAGGACAGCCACATTCCCCTCAGCAAGTGGCTCATGGCGATCCAACTCCTCTGCGCGAGCAAGAAGGGCATGAGCGCCCACCAGTTGCACCGGATGCTCGGGATCACGTACAAGAGCGCGTGGTTCATGGCGCACCGGATTCGTGCCGCGATGGGCCGTCCCCCACTCTCCGACAAACTCCGGGGCATCGTGGAGGCCGACGAGACCTACGTTGGCGGGCATCAGAAGGACGGGCGCGGACGGCCCGCACCAGGAACGAAAGCGGCCGTCATGACGCTGGTCGAGCGCGGCGGGGACGCGCGGTCCTTCCACGTCGATCGCGTCACGTCGAAGAATCTCCGGGCGATTACCCGCGAACACATCGACGCGATGGCGCACGTGATGACCGATGAGGCCGCCCAGTACAAGTTCTACGTGAAGAAGGACCACGCACGGCACGACACCGTGAAGCACGCGGCCGGGCAGTACACGCGCAAGACCATCATGAGGGGTCCTGATGGAGAGTACGTCCGAGGTCCGCTGGCTCACACGCAGAGCGTCGACAACTACTACAGCCTACTGAAGCGCGGGATCTACGGCGTGTATCACCACGTCAGCAAGAAGCACCTGCACCGCTACCTGAGCGAGTTCGACTACCGCTACAACCGGCGCGGGATCAAGGACGGGGAGCGGGCCGCGCAGGTGGTGCCAGGCGCGGAGGGCAAGCGACTCATGTACAAGATCCCAGCTGGAGGCGGATCCGTATAGATGTTCGGAAGGGTCTATGGACCACGAACGCACTTTCGATATTCGACCATTTTCTGGCTGAATTTCGAAGAAATTGTCGGTAACGCCTCTCAAA
>DASYZR010000124.1 GCA_035945995.1 bacterium | reverse complement strand
ACGAGGCCTTCAAGCGGCGGAACGATCCGGCCGTGGCACAGCGGCCAGTCCGGGCAGGCGAGGCCGGCTCCCGTGATCCGCACGAGGCCGCCTGCCAGCACGAGGAGATAGGCCGCGACGGCCGTCGTCGTCGCGAGGGCGCGGAACAGTCTTACGGGAACGGGAGTCGGCTTGATCACGTCGCCCGCCGATCATACCATCGGGCGCGAACCGAGGATAGGCCCGCCTGCGGTGCGCGGCCGGTCACGCGGTCAGGTTGTGCTGGTACCAGTCGAGCGTCATCTTCCACGCGTCCTTCGCCGCGTCCGGCACATACGTCTTTCGCGTGTCGTCGAAAAAACCGGCGCCCGCTTTGGGCTCGACCTTGTACCCCCAGGCCCGGCCGGCCTTTTTCATCTGCGCATCCAGATCGGTGAGATCGCCCGCGTCGTGATCGTCGTTGGCCGCGTAGATCGCGAGGATCGCAGCAGAGAAGTGCGGCCACAACTCGGAACTCGGGACCCTGCCGTACAAGATGGCGGCCGCCTTGAGGTCGGCGTTCTGCGTCAGCAGATACCACGAGAAGATGCCGCCGAGTCCGAACGCGAGCATGCCGACGCGGCTCTTGGAGACGAGGGGATGGTCTTCGAGGTAGCGCACGGCGGTATTGGCGTCCTGGATGAACTGCGCGACCGACAGCCGCGACATCGCCTGCACGACCTGGGCCACGGCCCCGACCTTCGCGGTGCCCCCCTGCCGCGACAGGAGATCGGGCACGAGCGCGACGTAGCCGACCCTCGCGAGCCGGCGCGCCACGTCGCGGACGTGCTCCGCGAGGCCGTCGGCATCGTGGATCAGGAGGATGCCGGGGTAGGTCTCGCCGCCGGCCGGCGCGGCGACGTACCCCAGAAGCGGCGTGATGAGTCCGGGGAACTCCACCGCGCCCGCGCTGATCGCCGGGTCGTCCGGCCGGACGGTGATGCCGGAGTCGCCGCCCTTGTTTGGCGGTGAGCCCGGGGGGGGAGGCGGCGCGGCGGCTCCCCACGCGCGCCGCGGCGGGGTCGCCGCGAGTCGCGCGGCCTCGACCGCCCCGGCAGCGGCCAGCAACTGCCTGAGGAAGCGCCGGCGCCCCCACTGTGGTTCCATCGCGTTCTCGTTGTTCATCATTGACCTCCCGCAACGTCCGCGTGGACGCCGCTCCTCGAACTACGCGCGGGTTCGGCGCCGTGGTTCCGCTCTCCCGGCGGGTCCGGCGGCAGGAGCAGGGCGATGACCAGCGCCGGGAGCGGCAGCAGCGCCGTCATGTCCAGCGCGCGGAGCACGCCCCAGTGGTCGGCGATGACGCCGAGAAACGTGGTGCCGACGCCGCCGGTGCCGACGGCGAAGCCGATGATGAGTCCGGAGATCAGGCCGATGCGCTCCGGGATCACCGCCTGGGCCATCACCATGACGACGACGAACGTACTCACCGCGGCCATGCCGGCCACGAGCGCCGCGGCCATCGCGACCGGGCCCACCGCCCGCGGCATCACCCACAACAGCGGCGGCAGGACGATCATCGACACGATCAGCATCCGGCGGCGTCCCCACCGGTCGGCGGCGATGGCGCCGAGCAGCGTCCCGATCGAGCCGGCGCCGAGAAAGAGGCTTACCATAATGCCGGCGTACGTCGGCGTCAGATGGCGGACGCCCGTGAAGTACAGCGGGATGAAGCTCGATTGACCGACGGAGACCCAGGAGCGCAGAATGACGAAGGCGACCAGCAGCGCAAGCATCGTTCGCGCCGCCCCGGAAGTCGGCGGCGCGGCGGGACGGCCCCGCACCGCCGCGCCCGCGGCGTCCGGGCGCCACTCCCCTTCGAGCTGGTCCCGGCGCCGCGGGGACGCGACCTGCCAGAGCAGGACCGCCGCCGAGACGCTGAAGGCCAGCACGTAGAGGATGCCCCGCGGACCGGCGAAGTGCAGCGCGACGCTGGCGGCCGCCGGACCGAAACCGAACCCGAGGTTGCCGCCGACGGAAAAGTACGACATCCCCGTGGCCCGGCCCGCTCCGCTCGCCAGACCCGCGAACTTGTACCCTTCCGGATGGAACGCGGCGACGCCGAGGCCGCAGAGAAAGATCATCGCGATCATGACGGCGAAGTGGGAAGCGGTGACCGCGAGCACGATGCCGGTGCCGGCCATGAGCGCGCCGAGGGGCATGAGCCACCGCATCCGCACCCGGTCGCTCAGCACGCCGAATGCGGGTTGGATGACCGACGAGCTGATATTAGCGATGAGGACGACAATGCCGACTTCTGTGTACGACAGGTGGTACTGACTCTTGAACAGCGGGAGGAGCGCCGGGAGCGCGCCCTGGGACAGGTCGGTGGCGAAATGTCCGTAGCTCAACTGGGCGAGCACTCGGCGGTTCACAGACGATCGTTCGACGGCCGGACGATGGCGGCCTTCCGGAATGCATTTCACGCGTCGTCCCGAGGTGGATGGTTATGGGCAGGATCAGGAGCGCCGCAATACCCCGCGTCGTCGCGGAGAAACGGCCGCCGCGCACGGGCCGCGCCGCCG
>DASYZR010000123.1 GCA_035945995.1 bacterium | reverse complement strand
TCCCCGACAGCAAGTTGCTGCCACTCGGGATGGATGCGGGTTGCGCTAGGGTGGCCTAGGTTGTCGAGGTAGTCCCAACTATAGTATCCCGCGCGATCGTAGCCCATCTGCAAGAGCCACGGCCAGACCCGAGCCGGTGGGGCTTCGATCGTGATCGCCATCGTGGCTCCGCGCTTGCCGTCCGGAATGAGATTGGCGCCAGGGTACGGCCGTCTCACCTCCTCGTCCGTAGCGCCCCAGCGAAGCAACCTGGGGCGCACGAGGTACGCATAGACGCCCATCAGCAGACTCAAGAAGGCTACGAACTTCCGGCCTGAGGTACCCGGGCAACGGTTTGGGCGATTGAGTGAACTCATGTACGTCCCTTCCCGTCCGTCGAACTCGACGGCATTTATCTGAACGGCTACTGGCGGCCGTCGTCTCCTCCGTAACGCCTCCTGACGAGGGCCCTATGCTGCGACGTCCTCATCGCGCCGGAGCCACGATTTCTTCGCAGCCGTGGGGCCTTGGACACGCAAAAGGGCGACGGCCAGCACCACGACCCAGAGGAGGAAAACGCCGATGTTGATCCGTTCCCAAACCCCGACCCACGGCGTGGACAGATTTGCCGAGACTCGGGGGGCATCCAATCCAGTCAACGCGCCAAACGCGACGAGGACCACCATGGTCGCGATGGAGTAGAGGCGGAACCGTTTTCCGAGTGCCGATGCCCCGAAACTAATCGCCAGTAGCATGAGGAGAACTGTCGCCATCGTAAAGACGATGTGCATGGTATCTGTCAGCGTTCCTCCTCCCGTTGCCAGCACTGCACGTTGGTGCATCGGGGGCCAGAAGAGGCCGATGACTCCGTAGGCGGCCATCAAGCCTCCCACGACGCGAAGGGGCCGGTTTCGACGAGCCGATCCCCAGACGCCTAACCCGAAGGCGGCCACAAGCAAGGTGTAGGTGGTGCCCAGCAATACCCATAGCGGTCTCGTCGGCGTGCCGATAGCCGACAACTCGCTGATCGTTTGAGAGGTGTAACTATAGCCCTCCCACTGCATCGGTACAAAGACGTTCATGGCGACGTAGAGCAGCGAAGAGAGAATGCCGCAGACGAGCAAGACCTTTCGTAGCATTCTTCACTCCGTTGGACCGGCTTTGGCTTCGGGTTCTTCGCTCACGCGCGTACTACGCAGTACGTGTCGCACCTTGATAACTGCACCCATTCGGGATATCTCCCTTCAGGAAGAATCCGTCCCTCCACAAGTAGCGTAGCGTTGGGGCTCCGGAGAGGTGATCCGGCACGGACCCGATTTCCCGTCAGGTGCGCGACCTACATCGCCCACGCGATCCCGACCGACTCGAGCATGAGCGCCCACACCGCCCACACGAGCGCGTCGAGCCGATCCGCCGATTTGCCTGCGCCCGGCACCCAGCAGGAGTCTCTATGCCGAGTCAATCGGCGTCGCCGGCGGGTAGGTTGACCGCTGAAGGCAGAATCAAAGCCGTGAGCGTGATATTCCCGATCCCTTCAGTCGTGGCAACCAGATCCGGCCGTATCGTCGCCCACTCGCCAACCTTCCCCGCTTGACGCTCCCCCCAAAGGGAGCCCGCCCCAAACGTCGGGGCTCGATTGCCGCCGCTAGGGTGAGGTCTCGCTCTTTCGCTCTGCGGCCTCGGCCGCCACGTCGATCAGGCCGGCTACCAGGACGTGCGCGCCGGAGCCGATTACGGCTTGCGGCCGGTTACGGCCACAGCACCCCGACCGCGCAAGAGCGCCACGGCTAGGACCACCACCCACAGCAGGAAGCCCAAGATGTTGATGCGCTCCCACAGCCCGATCCACGGCGTCGGCAGATTTGCCTGAAGCCGGGGACTTTCCAATCCCGTCAACGCGCCAAACACGAAGAGGATCAGGATTGTGACGATCGAGTAGAGGCGGAACGACTTGCCGAAGGCAGTAGCCCCGAACCCGATCGCCACCAGCATGAAGAGAACCGTCGCGAGGCCGAGAATGACGTGCAGGGTATCGGACCAGGTTCCCCCGCCCGCCGCCAGCACCTCACGTTGATGCATCGCGGCAAATGGCCACGCGACGCCACCGAGCACCCCGAATGCAACGAACAGACCACCGACGACACGCAGGACGCGCTTCCCACCCGCCGACATCCAGACACCCACCCCGAATGCGACCACGAGCACGTCGTACACAGGGCCGAGCAGCATCCAGAGGGGCCTCGTCGGAGCGCCGATCGCGGTGAGTTCGCTCGGTACTTGGGAGATGGGGCTGTAGCCTTTGTATCGGATCAACGTGATCATCGCGCCATACAGCAGCGACGAGAGAATACCGCAGACGAGCAAGACCTGTTGCGCCGCCCTTGATCTCGGCGGGCTCGCCCTGCCCTCAGGAGCCTTCCTCACCCGCGTAGAGCGCGGAACGTCCCGCGCTCTGGCAACGGCGTTCATGGGGACACCTGCCTCAAGAAAGATCCGCGCTTCAATGAACACTGTAGCGCTGCGGTTCCCGGGGAAACGATCCGGTATCGGCCCGATTCGTCATTGGGTGTGAAGCTTACACCGCCCCGGCGGTCCCGACTGGCTCGAGCGTCAGGGCCCACAGGACTCCCACGAACGCGTCGAGCTGGTCCAGCTGGAGAAGTGGGGCCGAGCAGGCGGTCCGTTCGAGGGGCTCGCTTCGGATCGCGTCCGGCGTGTCGACGAACAATTCAGCGTCATGTTCCTGCCGGTGGAAGTAGGTGCCGGGTTGAAGTCGAAGGCAGACGACGCCTCGCGCGACTTCCGAATCTGTCGATTGGAAATCGGAGGCTCTCCCGATTCCCCGTCAGATCGAGACCCGATGTTGAGCACTGGACAATCGGTGTACCGTGTTATGAGGCGGCCAAAAGGAGGTGCGTGGTTGCCGGAGTTGCGACGCCAACGGCTAACCGCACCTCGCCCGGACGGTGTAGCAAAATCCGCGCACCGGCCCCTCATCGACCTTCGGCGCGTGGTCAAAACCTACACCAGTACGGCCGGTTCCTTTATCGTTCTCAAGGGCGTGGATCTACAGGTCGATCACGGTGAGTTCGTGGCCGTGATCGGTAAGTCTGGCAGCGGCAAGACGACGCTCATCAATATGATCGCCGGCATCGACCGGCCCACGTCGGGCGAAGTATATGTCAACGATACGCCGGTCCATCGGCTAAGCGAAGGACAGCTGGCCGCATGGCGTGGCCAGACGATCGGCATCGTCTTCCAGTTCTTTCAGTTGCTGCCCACTCTTTCATTGCTCGAAAACATCATGTTGCCGATGGACTTCGTCGGACAGTTTCCGCCCCCACAGCGTCCGGCGCGGGCGATGGCGTTGCTGGCACAAGTGGAGATGGCGCGCCACGCCGACAAGCTGCCCTCAGCGGTGTCCGGCGGCGAGCAGCAACGCGTGGCCATCGCGCGAGCCCTTGCGAACGATCCTCCGCTCATCCTCGCCGACGAGCCAACCGGGAACCTGGATTCTCTGACGGCGGAAGTGGTCTATCGATTGTTCCAAGGACTCGTCCAGCAGGGCAAGACCATCGTCATGGTCACCCACGATCCCGATCTTGCCAGGCAGTCGAGCCGATCGGTATTGGTTGCGGACGGTGAGATCATCGATCGCGCTCATCAACAGGAAGCGCCGTCTGCGATCGGTCCTATCGTGACCGTTCGGGATCGGCAACTTGCCGGCGCGGACCGCGTGGAGTCGGCGCGATGAGTCCCCGATGGCGTAAAGTCGCCCGCGATCTGTGGGGGAACAAGACGCGAACCGCGCTGGTCGTGCTTTCCATTGCGGTCGGTGTATTCGCCGTCGGCATGATCACGGCGTCACGGACAATGCTCACCCGCGGGCTCGCGGCAGATTACGGGGCCTCCCACCCGAGCAGCGCGACGATCTACACGAACGAACCGTTCGACGACGATGTGGTGAACGCCGTACGCCAGACGCGCGGAGTGAAGGAAGCCGAAGGTCGACACAGCTTTAGCGTTCGGGCCCGGGTGGGCGGTAGCAACTGGCGCGAACTGCAGCTGGCCGCGCTCGCCGACTACTCCGACGTGCGAGTGAACAAGATCACGCTGGATCAGGGTATATGGCCTCCCCCCCGCCGTCAATTCCTCATCGAACGCTCGTCGCTGCCATCTCTGGGGGCGCACGTTGGGGACTGGGTGACCGTGCGGCTCCGAGACGGAAAGGAGCGACAAATTCGACTCGCCGGTATCGTCCACGATATTAATCAGTTCGCGACCCCGTTCACCGGGATCGCGTACGGGTACGTCACGGGTGAAACAGCAGAGTGGTTGCGCGAGTCACCAGGCTATAACGAACTGTACGTGATCACCTCCGGCGATCCGCGGGACAAGGCCAACGTCGAGCGGGTCACGCAAAAGGTTCAGGACAAAGTCGAGCGGAGCGGTCGCACCGTTTTCCGCGTCTACATCCAAGCGGGGAAGCATTGGTTGGACGACCCCTTGCGGGCGCTCATCTTGATCCTCGGGGTGCTGGGTGCCCTGTCCCTGCTCCTCAGCGGCTTCCTTGTGGTCAATACGATCTCGTCGGTGCTCGCGCAGCAGATCCGGCAGATCGGGGTGATGAAGGCCATCGGGGCCCGCAGCTCCCAGATCATGGCGATGTATCTGACGATGATCGCCACGTATGCCGCGCTCGGCCTTGCCGTCGGGGTGCCGCTGGGGGCCCTGGGTGCGCAGGCGCTCAGCGACTTTAACGCGCGCTTTCTCAACTTCAGCATCCGTGACCACTCGATACCGCCTTACACCATATTGCTGGAGGCCGCGGCGGGATTATTGGTGCCGTTAGCCGCCGCAATCGGGCCTGTGATCGTCGGCAGCCGAATCACGGTCCACCGCGCACTCACGTCGTACGGGTTGACCGATCAGGGGTCGCACGGGACGTGGCTGGACTCGTGGACGAAATGGGCGACCTGGCTTTCTCGTCCCGTGGTGCTGTCGGTGCGGAACACCGCACGGCGGACGGGCCGACTCATGCTGACGTTGGCAACGCTGACCTTGGCGGGAGCGATTTTCATGAGCGTGGTGACCGTTCGGGCGTCGACGGCAAGGACGGTCAACGCCGTCTTCGGGCAGTGGAGCGGCGATGTGTGGGTGCTGCTCGAGCAACCATATCGCATTGACCGGCTTCAACACGAGGCGCAGCGCCTGCCGGGGGTCGTGGGCACGGAAACGTGGCGCATCCTCAGCGCTCGTCGTGTGCGGCCGGACGGCACGGAGAGCGGCAACTACTTCATCTACGCGCCGCCGGCGGCGACCAAGCTCTTTCATCCCCAGATGATCGAGGGGCGGTGGCTGCTTTCACAGGATGAGAACGCGGTTGTGGTGAGCACCGACGTCCTCGCGGAGGAGCGCGACCTGCGAGTTGGAGGCGACCTGACCTTTAAAGTGGGCGACCGCAAGCGCACGTTTCGGATCGTCGGGCTGGCACAGACGCTGTTGACGCGAGACGAGCCGAGCGTCTATGTGAACTTCCCCTCGTTCGGAGCCTTGCTGGGCGGGGGGAATCGGGCGGACTGGATGATGCTTGTGACGGAGCGGCATGACGCCGCATACCAGTCCGCCGTGACCGCGACACTGAATGCGTATTTTGAGCGTCTCGGACTCAGGATTCGGTCGGCCTTTCCGATGGCGGAACACCAAGCACAAGTCCAGGCCATCTTCAACGTCATTGTCGCACTGCTGATGATTATGGCCGTGCTGCTTGCGTCAGTGGGCGGGCTCGGCCTGGCGGGGACGATGAGCATCAACGTGCTGGAGCGCACTCGAGAGATCGGGGTGATGCGGGCGCTCGGCGCCCGCAACGGAACGGTGCAGGGCATCGTCATTGTGGAGGGCGTGGCAATTGGCGTGATGAGTTGGGCGCTCGCCGCGCCGCTTTCCGTCCCGTTGAGCGTCGCCCTGAGCCATGCGCTCGGGATGGCGCTCCTCCGCACTCCGCTTTCGTACACGTTCTCATTTGGCGGAGTGCTGTTGTGGCTGGGGCTGACGATCGCCATCGCGACGGCGGCCAGCGCCGTACCCGCCTGGAATGCGTCGCGGCTCCCCGTGCGAGACACGCTGGCCTATGAGTAACCGTCGGCGGGGGATATCCCGGCGGCCGCGCCGATCGAGGGAGGTGGATCGTGAAGCGGTGGATGCTCGGAATCGCGGTGATCGTGCTTGTCGCGGCCTCCGTGCTCTACCTGCGAGAAACCATGCCTCGGCGGGCCCAGCCGCCGACATTGCCGCCGGTGACGATGGGTGGTAAGGTCGTCGCGGAGGCCCGGGTCGTGCCGGCACGATATGTCTCGCTGAGCCTTCCGGTCGGTGGGGCGGTGGATGAAGTCCTCGTGCCGGAGTGGGCGAGTGTTCGAAAAGGCCAGGTGCTGGCCCGGTTGGATGCGGCGCGCCAAGCGAACGCCGCGGTCAGTCAAGCGGGTGCAGCTGTGCAGGCGGCCGAGGCGCGGCTGGCCGAGTTGCGCGCCGGTCCACGCGCCCAAGATATTGAAGCGGCTCGCGCAACGCTCAGCGCGGCCAAGGCGCGGTATGGTCAGCTGGTCGCGGGCGCGCGGCCAGAGGAGCGGGAACAAGCAAGGATGGCGGTGGAGCAGGCAGACGCGCAGGTACGCGCGGCCCGGCAAGCCGTGCGCCAAGCTGACGCCGACCTTGAGATTGCCGAAGCGGACCTCCGCCGTACGGAGCAGCTCTACCGGGCCGGCGCTGTCGCGCAACAGGCGGTGGAGCAGGCCCGTAACCGATACGTTTCGGGCGAGGCAGGCGACAAGGCTGCGCGCGCCCAGCTTCAGGTTGCGGAAACTCAAGCGGCGGCGGCAAGACAGCAAGAGCGTCTCATCTTGAAGGGACCGCGGCAGGAGGAAATCGATGCCGCTGCCGCCGACGTCCGGCGTGCGAACGCCCAACTGGCGCTCCTCGAGGCGGGATCGCGTCCCGAAACCGTCGATGCGGCGGCCGCCGACGTGATCGCGGCCCGAGCACGGCTCGAGCAGGCGCGTGAAACGCTGGCGCAGACCGAGATCCGCGCACCTTTCGCCGGTGTCGTCACAGCGATCGTTGCCACGGTGCACGAGTTCGTGCCCGGCGGATCGCCGATTGTACGTCTGGCAGATACGTCGGCCTGGGTCATCGAGACGACGGACTTGAGCGACCTCAGCGTTGCACGTGTTCGCGAGGGCGATCCGGTTACCATCACGTTCGACGGCATCCCGGGCCTCCAGGTGGCTGGTGAAGTGACCAACATACAGGGTTTCGGCGAGAGTAAGCAGGGCGATATCGTCTACAAGGTGACGATCAGACCCGCGTGTCAGGATCCGAGGTTCCGCTGGAACATGACTGCCTCCATCGTCATTGTGCCAGCGGCTGAAAGGTGATGTCTCAGGCGGTCGTTATCGGTTGGTCGCCGCAGTTCGTAACGCTCCACGCGAAATCATCGAGAGTTGACGGAGTTACTCGGCGCTGATCTTTACACGGACTATGGACTTAAGAGTGCACGACCGCGACTGTTCTATGTGGCCGGGCAAACAACGTGGTACCCCATCCCTAACAGCTCGGTGCAGATCGCCGCACGGCGAGCTGGGGTCTCCGGGTGATTTTCGAACGCGCGGGCGAGGCCAGGCTGGCTCTTTTCTTGCTTCCGGAGCCGATCGAAAAACGCGAGCGATTGGGTCGGATCGAATCCCGCTGTGCGGGCGTAGACGACGCCGTAATGATCGGCTTCGTATTCTTTGTCGCGTGAATATTGGGCGTCGATCAATTGGCGGCCGATCTGGCTTAGCACGTAGGCCGGATAACTGCCGCCAAACACGATCTGGACAAGAATAGTTGCACCGAACTGCACTTCGAGGTCACGTTGGGCCAGTTCGACCGCGTGCCGGTGGGCAACGTGGGTTGTCTCGTGGCCGATGACGAAGCCCAGTTCGTCCCGGGATCTAACGAACCCGAACAATCCTCGAGTCGCAAACACATAACCGCCCGGTGCGGCGATGGCGTTGACGCCGTTGTCCCGCAAAATGTGGTACGTCCAAGGCAGGCGAGGTCGCTCGGAGACTGCCGCGAGGCGGTGGCCGATGTCACCGAGATACTGCGTCAGACGAGGGTCGTCGATGAACCCCGGCTTTTGCGCAAGTTGGCGCTCGACCTCGCGGCCGATCTGGATTTCTTGCTGCTCGCTCATGGTGAAGAGCGCCGCCATGGCGATGGGCATGGGTCCCACCACAGGAGAAGCGCCGAGAGTCATCAACGCTCCCGCAAGGATAGCGAACGTAGTACGTCGGATGAGCGACATGGGGCTATCGTTCCTTCGCGCACGATGTGCGCCTGATCTCCTCGAGCGGTTGCCGCGCCTGCCACCTCTTATTCTCGACCAAGGGACATCCACGGGCAATCGGTCGGTGATCGTAGCCTGCGATCAAGGCCAGATCGGACGGTTGCGACAGACTGCGCCGTAATGCAGTTACCGCAGTGGTTTAACGGCGTGTCGTACTCTGTATGTCCGACCAGCAATCGAACAGAGATCGGATAGCGACTCCGCGGCCGCGACGGTACGTTGGGGTAGAAAGATGTGCTCCTTCAGAGTAAGAGCCCGGACCCCGGCCGTGCTTGGAAACCGCCGGCCAGGACCGCGTTATGGATGCGGCCGCGCCGCCGCAGGAGGCGAGACGATGAAGACACTGACCATGGTGGTCGCGGTGGCCCTAGCGACTGTGAGTGTGCCGTCCATGGGTGTCGCCGCGGGGCTCGTTCCCGTCGAGATCATCACGCCGAGCGGCGCTCCGCTTGTGATTACGGAGGCTACGGCGTGGCTGCGACCATATCCACACCCACTGCTGCAGGATGGAAAGCGCGCAGACCATGTCCCGAGTCTCGCGTTGCGGGTAGCTCAAGTCCGGAATGTCGCGGATAGGGGAATCACAGCATTCGAACTACACGCACAGGCATTCAACCCCTTTGGCGAGGAGGTCCGCCTCCGCAATATCAACGTAGTTTCTGCCTGGAACACCTCGTGGACTGGCGAGATCTCGACCGTGTCGGACGCCAACGTATACATCCACGTTCCGTCGAAGCCCGTCTTGAAGGGGACAAAGGCGGGGGTAGGGCTCACCTACTGGGCCTATCAAGGAACGATTGGGCGAGTGGTCGTGACTGTGTCGCGGGTGAAGTTTGAAGACAGCAGCGTTTGGAAGACTAGCGAACCTGCGGTGGTGCGGGGAGCACAAGACGACGCGGAAACGATGATCGCCAAAGCAGCCATCGTGGCGGCGCTACACAGACAACTGCTCGACGTTTACCAGGGGCAGGGGCTTCAGGCAATGTTGGCCCAACTACGAATCAAGCCGAGTGGAACGGACCTTACCGCGGTTACAATCGCGGATGAGCGTCAACGATTGCTCGCCATCTACGAGGATCATGGTGAACAGGCACTGCTCGCGGAACTTCAGCGGGTACCGTCGCCGTCGCCTTAGGGCTTATCGGGTTGCCAGAGACAGACCGCCTGTCGCGGAACTCGTCCGATAGGTTTCTGGGAAACCGCAAGGTTGCGGCCCAGGCTGATCGTCGTCCCCGGCCCAAAGACGTGCGGTCAGTATTGTCGCCAGTATGGCAGGCCGCGGAGAACAACGTATAATATCTTGGTCCCGAGCGCCACGATGCCCAGAGCTATCGTCGCCAGCATCAACCCTCCAAGTATCAGCACACCGTCACGATTAAGAAGCCCGGCGCCTAGGATGAGCACCGTCACGCCGGGGAGCGTGTGTAGGAACGGCAAAGGACTGAGTAAGACGAGTCCCAACAGGAGTACAGCCAAAGCGACTACGCGAAATGTGACGTAGTCTGGCACCAACATGGCGCGGGGTCGGGACACGCGCTCGATCTGCTCGAAGACCATTAAGCCAAACTGACGTAATCTCGTGACAATAGGTTTGGGAACTCGGTATGCACGGATACGCTTCGGTAACCATGGCCGTTCAGCCCCCCACAGCATTTGGACCGATAACAGGACATACAGAAAGCCGACTACCGTGGCAGAGCCAGGCGGCAAAACTGGTACGAGAGTTGGGAAGGCCAAAATGAGCAGGAGAAACCCGAATCCTCGGTCCTTGATACCGTCTACGACACCGCCGACCGTGGTATCGTGTTCGTCGTTGAAAACCTCCGCGAGGATCTGCGTGATTTTCACGGGCGGCTTGTGGGAGCGCACGAGTCCCTGTTCGCGGTGGGTCCCCAGCATTGCTCACTCGCCTCCGACGGCCAAACGCACACTCAAGAAAAGGTTACACTGTCACTCGAACGCAGAACATCAGGTCTCGATCCGACCGACGCTCGGGAAAGCCTCGTATTTTCTGCACGCAGAGGTTTCGGTGGCCTTTTGGAAGCTGTGCAAGGCAGAACGAATTCAGGTACGGCCGCTTATCCTGATCCTTGGTTCCCCACCCGAGAGATAATCCAACGTTCGCCCGATGCGCCTCGCGGCAATCCGCGGTACGGTGAGGGAGGAGGTACGCTTTTATGGTGACACGGTCAGTCGCATCCGGCCGTCCGGTCTCTGCGCGGATGCCATCACCACCCGTACGTCTGCCCGAGGCTTCTCCGATTCGGCAGGTACTGCCTGCCGCGCAACCGCTCGTTTGTCTTGTCAGCCAACTCGCGGCGTGGCTAGCTGGGGGGGCCGCCTCGCAGACCGGTATTTTGCTTTACACCGTAGCGTACCTGGCGGGGGGGACGGGGAGCGCCGCCACCGCATGGACGGCGCTGCGCCGCGGTCGGATCGACGTGAACGTGTTGATGCTCGCCGCCGCGGTCGGTGCGGCCTCCCTTGGCGCCTGGGCGGAAGGCAGCGTGCTGCTGTTTCTCTTTTCTCTGAGCAACGCGATGGAGTTTTACGCGCTGGGACGCACCCGGCGCGCGATTCGAACCCTCGTCGCGCTGCGCCCCGCCGTAGCGCTCGTTCGCCGTGACGGGGAGACGCGTGTGGTGCCAGCCGACACCCTCCGCGTCGGCGATACCGTGCTCGTCCGGCCCGCGGAACGGCTTGCGGCGGACGGCGTCGTCACGCTCGGCGAGTCGAGCATCGACCAAGCGTCGATCACCGGGGAATCGATCCCCGTGGATGTCGCGCCGGGATCGTCGGTCTTTGCATGTTTGTCTCGTTGCTGATCGCGGCGGGGAAGTCCCCCAAGTATATTGCCGAGCAGGCCGGTCATGCGAGCGCCGGCTTCACGCTCGACCGCTACGGCCATCTGTTCGAGACGATCCCCCGACGCCGGTGGAATGGTACGAGGAACTGATCTGGCCATCGGGGTCCCCGGCAATGCCATGTCACCACAATGTCACCGTAGTAGGCAGCGACAGGCAGCCCCAGGCAGGGGCGGCAGGAGTCCGCGGCTCTGGCCGCCCCCGAAAAACCAAGTAAACAGGGGAAAATGGCGGAAGGCAGGACGGGGCAGTAGCGAACGCGTGCGCGTATCTATTGCCCGCGTGCGGGTTCGATTCCCACACCCCTCCGCCACCCCAGCGCTTATTTCGCAAAGCATTCAGCGCGGTGACACGAGAATTGTCACCAGTGTCACCGTGCGAGACACGCCAACGGCGAGATCGCGCGCAGAACATGCCACGCAGCGTGCCGCGGTGGGCGCATGTGGAGACGGAACCATGCTCGCTTCGCGCTCCTTGACTGCCTCGTCGCGGCGGAAGAGTGCGCAGACATGGCCGGCAGGCGCAGGCAACCAGCTGGCCGAGGACATGACGCATCCGATGGACGAATAAGTAGGGACTTGACGTCTCAGGCCGGTCATGCATCACTGACCCCGCGACATACGATACATACCCGATGCCGTATACGGGCCGCCGCCCGATACTTCCCTGGAATGCTCTGCGCTACCCTTACATAATAACGGCTTGGCTTCGTAGGCCGGGCCGGCGGCGGAAGGGAGCACGCGATGGGGGCTGAGTACAAGGACCTGGTGGCAGGGGAGTGGGTGGAATCGCATAGTGGTGAAGAGTTTCCTGATATCAACCCGGCGGATACACGGGACGTCGTCGCCGTGTTCCCCGCCATGGACGCTACGGACGTCCACCACGCGCTCGATGCCGCGGTTGACGCGTTTCCCGCCTGGAAAGCGATGACGGCCGTCGCCCGAGGCGCCCTGCTTCAGAAGGCGGCGAATCTGATACGGGAGCGCGGCGAGGCCATTGCCCGCGATCTGACGCGGGAAATGGGGAAGACGCTGCAGGAGGCGCGGGGCGAGGTGATCCGCGCCTCGTTTTTCTTCGACTATTTCGGAGCCCACGGGCGGCTGCCCATCGGGCACTACCTGCCCGACGAGCGGGCAGGCGTGTTCACCTTCACGATGCGCGAGCCGCTGGGCGTGGTGGTGGCGATCGCTCCGTGGAACGATCCGTTCCTGACCCCCGCCCGCAAGCTCGCCCCGGCCCTGATCGCCGGCAACGTGGTCGTGCTCAAGCCGGCGACGCTGACCCCGTTGTCGGCGTGGCACTTGCTCCGCGCTCTTGACGACGCCGGCATCCCTCGCGGGGTGGTCAACATGGTGACCGGACCCGCGCAGGCCGTCGGCCCCGCCTTGCTCGATCATCCGGCGGTCCGCGCGGTGACGTTCACCGGGTCGACCGCGGTCGGGCTCGAACTGCAGCGGAGCGTCGCGGGGCGCAACATCCGGGTGCAGACGGAGATGGGCGGGAAGAACGCCCTGGTGGTGCTCGCCGACGCCGACCCTCGGCTCGCCGCCCAACTCGCGTCCGCGGCAGGATTCGGACAAACCGGCCAGCGCTGCACGGCGACGAGCCGCGTCGTCGCCGAGTCCAAGATCAAGGACGCATTTGTGGAGGAGTTCGTGAACGCCGCCCGGCAGATCAAGGTCGGCCCCGGCCTGGACGGCGCCACCACCATGGGGCCGGTCGTGGATACCACCCAGTTGGAGCGGGTCCTCCACGCCGTCGAGGGCGGGCGGCGGGAGGGCGCCGTCGTTGCCTTTGGTGGGGCGCGTCTTCACGGAGATCTCTTGGATCGCGGGTACTTCGTGGCCCCCACGGTCCTCGACCGGGCCTCGCCGCAGATGCAGGTCGCGCAGGACGAGATCTTCGGCCCGGTGGTCACGGTACTCGAAGCCTCGGATATCGATCAGGCCATCGCCATCGTCAACGGGACGCGCTACGGCCTCTCCGCCTCGGTGGTGACGCAGAATCTTCGGGCGGCCCATGCGTTTGCGCGAGGGGTGGAGGTCGGGTGCGTTTCCGTCAACCTGCCCACGGTGGGCTGGGATGTTCACACGCCGTTTGGCGGCTTTAAGGACTCCGGCTCGGCGTTCAAAGAGCACGGGCTGGAAGGGCTGCAGTTCTACACGCGGGTCAAGAGCGTGGCCATGCAGGTCGGCGCATGACGCGATGGTGACGGAAACAATACGCATATCGGGGGTGAGAGGGGTGTCTCGGAAACGCCAAAGTCAGGAGACATCAAGAGTGGTGCGGATGACTCGCCGGAGGCTTTTCACGGCCGCCGGCGCCGTAGGGGCCGCGGCCGCGTCCGCGAGTATCGCTCCCGGTTGGAGGCCGTTCGCGATCGGTCGGGCGCAGGCGGCGGAGGCGGTGAGCATCGCGCTCTATGCGCCCCTCAGCGGTTCGCAGGCGGACGTCGGCGCGTTTAACAAGAACGCCGTCGAGATGGCGGTGGCGGATGTCAACGCCGCCGGCGGCATCAAGGCCTTGAGCGGCGCGCGGCTGCGGCTCGTGACCGTGGATTCCACGAGCGACCCCGCGACGGCGGTGTCGGCGGCACAGCGCCTCGTCGGCACCACGAAGGTGACGGCGGCCGTGGGGATGGGCATCAGCCCGCTCACGATCCCGGCGCAGCCGGTGTTCGAGCGGGCGCAGGTGCCGTTCCTGGTCCACAGCATCGCCCCGCAGATCACGACGTCCGGTTACCACTACACGTTCCGGATGGCCCCGACCGGCACCCAGTTTGGCGAAACCCAGGTCGCCTTCTTCAAGGGGCTGAACGCCGTGTACCATCTCGGACTGACGCGCGCGGCGGTCATCTATGAGAACTCGGCGTACGGCACGAGCACCGCGGAGCCGATCAAGGCCCTCGCGAAGAACGCAGGAATCGATCTCGCGCTGTTCACGTCATACCCGCACGGCCTCACGGACGCCTCGTCGATCGTGACGGAGATCCGCAAGGCCAACGCCCAGGTGCTGTTCCCGGTCGGGTACACGACCGACGCGGAGCTCATCATCAACACGATGGCCGTTCAGCGCATCCATCCGCTGATCATCGGCGGCGGCGCCGGGTTCATCTGGCCGGCGATGGGGAAGGACCTGGGCAGCAAGATGGACGGCCTGACGAGCGTGGCGTCGTGGAACTGGGACAGCACCCACATCAAGCAGCGCCCCGATCTGTGGGCGGTTGTCACGCGGTACCAGAAGCAGTACGGAACGTTCATGCCCGAGCACGCCGGCATGGCCTATGCCGAGGTGTGGGCGGTGGTGGAGGCGATCAACACGGCGAAGAGCGCCGACGCGGCGAAAATCCAGGAGCAGCTGCACGCGCTCGACTTCACGCACGGCGCGATGACGCTGATGCAGCCGGGGCACGTGAAGTTCGACGCCACGGGCCAGAATGTCTACGCGCATCCGGTGATGGTGCAGTGGCAGGGCGGCGCGCCGCACACGGTCTATCCGGCGCAGGACGCGAGCAGGAAGGTGCAAGTGTCGTCGTAGCCGTCCCGGCCGTCGGATCCGTGGGTGCGCCCGGTCAAGGTGGTCCGGCATGGTGATCTTCCTGCAGGCCGTTGCCAACGGGCTCCTCCTGGGCGGCGTCTACGGCCTCGTCTCAGTAGGCCTGACTCTAATCTTTGGGGTCATGCGGATCGTCAACTTCGCCCATGGCGAGTTTCTGATGCTCGGCATGTTCGCCGCCTACTGGCTCGCCCGACTCTTTGACCTCAACCCGTATCTGGTGGTGCTCCCGGCGGGCCTCCTTCTCTTTCTTGCCGGTGTCTTGACCCAGCGGCTCCTCATCGACCGGGTCCTGGGGCAGACGGATGAGGCGCAGATTTTGCTGACCGTGGGCCTGTCGGCGTTCCTGCAGGGCGGAGCGCTGTTCGTCTGGGGCGCCGATTACCGGACCGTGGTGACGCCGCTGGCGACAGCGAGTCTCGCGCTGGGATCGGTCTTCCTGTCGATCCCGCGGCTCATCGCGTTCGGCGTCGCCATGCTGTTGGCCGCGGGCCTGTACCTGCTTCTCACGCAGACGGATCTCGGGAAAGCGATGCGGGCCGCGGCCGAAAACCGGGAGGTCGCCGTGCTGCTGGGCATCGATACCCGAGGGATTTTCCTGATCGCGTTCGGGATTGGGACCGCGCTCGTCGGGGTCGCCGGCGCCCTGATGGTGCCGGTCCTCGCCACGTTCCCCACGGTAGGGACGCTCTTTACCCTCACGGCGTTCGTCGTCGTGGTGCTGGGGGGAGCGGGCGATATCGTGGGCGCGATGATCGGAGGAGGCATCATCGGCGTGACTGAGGCCCTGATCGCCACGTACGTCGCGCTGGACCTGGCGCCGGTCGCTACCTTCCTGATCTTTCTTCTCATCCTGCTGGTGCGCCCGCAGGGGTTGTTCGGGACGGGACGCGTATGACCCCGCACGCGTCGGTGGCGACGGCCTCGCGATCCACGGCGGTTCACCGCGCCCGGTCCCGGCCGGCGCTGGCAGCGACCGGAGGCGTCGTGCTCCTTGGGCTGTTGGCGGTTCCCGTATGGTTCCCAGGTACGTACCTGATGCACCTGTGGGTAACCTTCTACCTGTTCGGGGCCCTTGCGACTGCGTGGGACCTGATCGGGGGCTATGCCGGCCAGCTGTCCCTCGGGCACGCGGCGTTCTTCGCGATCGGTGCCTACACCTCGGTGCTGCTCCTGCAGCACGCCGGCCTCACACCGCTCATCGGCGGCCTCGTGGGCGCGGGGCTGGCCGTGGCGATCGCATTGGGACTCGGATACATCGTGTTCCGCCTCCGGGGGTTGTTCTTCGCGATGGCGACGATCGCGTTTGCGCAGATCGTCTACGCGCTGCTGCTGCACTTCCAGGCGCTCACCCAGGGTGACAACGGCCTGGCGATCCGGTTCACGGGTGACCGTCCGCTGGATCTCATGTTCCGCTCGGAGGCGCCGTTCTACTACATCGCGCTCGCGCTGCTGCTCGTGGCCCTCTGGGCGACGTCGGCGGTGCGCCGGTCCCGGATCGGATACTACCTGCGGGCGATCCGGGACGATCAGGACGCGGCAGAGTCGATCGGCGTGTCCGCCCGGCGGGCCAAGCTCTGGGCCCTTGCGGTCAGCGCGGCCCTGACCGCGGCCGGCGGCACCGTGTACGCGTTTGACATCGGGTTTATCAACCCCGACAGCGCCGCCTCGCTGGCGCTCTCGATCGAGATCACGATCATGGCCATTGTGGGGGGCGTGGGCACCTCTGCCGGGCCGGTGATCGGCGCAGGGGTGGTCGTCGCGTTGACGCAGGTCACGAACGCCGCGCTGGGCGCCCGGGGCGGGGCGAGCACGGCGTTGTACGGCCTCTTGCTGATCATCACCGTCTTGATTCAGCCTGCCGGCCTGGTTGCTCTCTGGCGGGGCCGCCGCTAAGCATATGACGGTGAAATCGTGGCCTACGGCGTGAGCCAAGACGTCCGTTGGAGGGCCCCGGGTCTTCAAGAATTCGCGTTGGCCCGGCGGATTCTTAGGGTGGGGTAGAGGCGCCGATGGCATTGCTCGAGGTTTCCGGCCTCACAAAATATTTCGGTGGGGTGCGTGCGCTGAACGGAGTCGGTGTCGCGGTGAACGCCGCCGAGATCGTGGGCCTCATCGGCCCCAACGGATCGGGGAAGACCACCTTCGTCAACGCGGCAACCGGCCTGGTGGCTCCCGATGCGGGACGGGTCATCCTCACAGACCGGGATGTGACCGGGATCCCTGCCCCAGCGGCGGCACGGGCCGGGCTGGCGCGAACGTTCCAGTCCCCCCGTCCGTTCCTCCGCATGACCGTCCTGGAGAACGTCGCGGTCGCGGCATTGCTGCGCGCGCCGCGTGTGCCCGACGCGTTTCGCGCCGCCCGCGACGTTCTGGAACTGGTTGGGCTGGCGTCGGAGGCGGACACCCCGGCGTCGGCGCTGCCCAGCGAGCGGCGCAAGCGGCTGGATCTGGCGCGAGCGCTCGCCGTGCAGCCCCGCGTGCTGTTCCTCGACGAGGTGATGGCCGGTCTCAACCCAACGGAGCAAGAGGAGGGGATCGCGCTCATCCGCCGGGTCAACGCGCTGGGGATCGCGATCGTGTACATCGAGCACGTGATGGAGACCGTGGTCACCCTCTGCCCCCGCGTGATCGTCCTGAATCACGGCGACGTGATCGCGGCGGGCCGTCCCGGCGACGTCCTCTCCGACCCCGTCGTGGTCGAAGCGTACCTGGGGAGCGGCGATGCTCCGGATTGAAGGGCTGCGCGCCGGGTACGGCGACCTCGAGGTCCTGCACGGGATCAGCCTGGAGGTCGGCGACGGCGAGGCGGTGGCCATATTGGGAGCGAACGGGTCGGGCAAGACCACGCTGCTTCGCGTGATCTCGCGCCTGCACGCGGCGGCCGCCGGCCGGATTTCGTGGAACGGCGACGACGTCTTTGCCGAGCCGGCCCACCGCCTGGCGGATCTCGGGATCGCGCACGTGCCGGACGGCCGGGGCATCCTCCGGACGCTGACGGTGCACGAAAACCTCGAGCTCGGCGCCTACATCGCCTCCGCCCGCGCGCATCGGCGGGCCAGCCTCGAGCGCGTGCGCGCGCTGTTCCCGATCCTCGGCGAGCGTTCCCGGCAGCGCGCGGGGACGCTCTCCGGCGGAGAGCAGCAGATGCTGGCGATCGGGCGGGCGCTCATGCTTCGCCCGCGTCTGTTGATCCTTGACGAGCCGTCGCTGGGGCTCGCTCCGAAGGTGGCCTCGACGATCTTCGGCGTGATCGGAAAGATCCAACGGAGCGATACGGCGGTTCTCATGGTCGAGCAGAACGTCCGCCGCGCGCTCGCCGTTGCCGACCGGGGGTACGTCTTGGAGACCGGGCGGATCGCGCTGGGCGGCACGAGCGCCGAGCTCCGCGAGAGCGCGGCTGTCCGCTCGGCGTACCTGGGGCTTGCAGGCAAGGAGCGCCCGGAAGGAGACGTGTGACGATGTCGCAGGCGCATCATGTGGAATCCGCGCGGCCGTTCCGCGCCAAGCCGGGTCTGGTTCGGGCCCGGAGCCTCCGCGCAGATCGCGGAGGTGGTGCAGGGGCTCGGCGTTGAGCCGGGGCCGGCGCTGCTCGTCACGGACGCCGTCGTGGAAGAGTTGGCCCCGGCGCGCGGCGTGGAGGCGGGTCTCTCGGGATGCGACCCGAAGGAGCTGGAGCCGTACCTGAAGGAGCCGATGAGTCCCGGATGGAAGCCGGCGTACGCGTCGTCGATGATCGGGCAGCGTGAGGTTTCGTGTCCTCCCGAGGCCGTCGCGACCGACGTGCGAGGCGCTGCGCCGTCGGCCGGTTCCAGCGGATTTTGAGGCGCTGCAATGAAAGCCGTTCGGTGTGGTGCGATGTGTGGGAAGGGAGGGTAACCGTATGAGCAGGCGTATCGCCAGCATCGCTCTCGTGTCTCTCCTGGCGCTTGCGGCACAAGGAGCCGTGGTGCCCGCACCAACGAGCGCCGCCGCCGCACAGGTCGTGCATCTGACGGCGTGGACGATCGGTCCCGACGAGCCCTCGTACAATCGGAAGGACAACCTCCTCACCGCCGCGGACGCCCTCAACCAGCAACTGGCGTCCGAGGGCTCGGGGATGAGGGTTGCCCTGGACGCGACGTTCTCAACCGGGGACTGGGGTTCCTACAAGCAGCGATTCGTGCTGGCGGCGCAGTCTGGAAAGGCGGCCGACATCGTGGCGACCGGTCACGAGGACATCGCCGCGTGGGCCGCGGCCGGCTACGTCATCCCGTTGGACGCCTACGTCAAGAAGTACCCGGAGTTTTCCAGGGTCATCCCGACCCTCTGGGTGGCCACCAAGTTCGAGGGGAAGATCTACGCGATCCCGCAGGACGTCGAGGCCCGGCCTCTCTATTACAACATGCCGCTGCTCGCCAAACTCGGATGGCCTCAGGAGAAGATCGCCGGGCTGTCCAAGGCGATCGAGGCCGGTCAGTTCACGCTCGCCGATCTGCTGCAGACCGCGAAGGAGGCGGTGGAGAAGGGGGTCGTCACGCCCGGGCACGGGTGGTGGATCCGGCCGATCAACGGCCCGGACTACTACATGTACTACGAGGCGTTCGGGGGCCGGACGCAGGACGCGAGCGGCAAGCTGCTGCTCGACACCAAGGCCCTGCACGACGAATACACGTTCTTTCATGATGCCGTCGTCACCGACAAGGTGACCCCGAAGGACCTCATCGGCACCGACTGGAACAGCTGGCACGAGGTTGTCGTGAGCCGGCAGGTGCTCTTCACGCAGTGCGGGACCTGGTGCTGGGCGCAATGGATCGCGCAGTACAAGATGCCGGCCGACGACCTGTGGAAGACGTACGGGTTTGCCCTCGTGCCGGCGGGGCGCAAGGGCGGCAAGCCGGTCACCCTAAGTCACCCCATCGTGTACATGATCAGCAAGAATTCGAAGTATCCGGATCTCGCGGCACGGATCCTGGCGCTCGCCACGACACCACAGCTCAACGCCCGTCACGCGGTGACGAGTGGCCACCTCGCGATCCTCACGAACGAGGCCGCGGTCCCGGAGTATGCGCATGACCGGTTCGCGTCGGAGACGATCTATATGCTGAAGGACACAACGTTCCTGCCGAACAACAAGCTGTTTGGCACGTACGATCAGGCGATGTGGCTCGGCCTGTCGGCCGTGATCGGCGGACAGATGACACCCGATCAGGCCGTGCAGACGGTGACGCAGCAGCTGCGGACCAACCTGGGTAATAACGTGCTCATTCGGTAGGGGCACGCCCGGAATCCCGCGCGGGCAATGCCGGCTGTGAGACGCGACATCCGCCGCCTGTGGGGTGTCGCCGGGCATCCCACTATGTTCCTGGGTCCCGCCGTGCTCGTGATCCTGGCCTTGTTCCTCGCCCCTGCCGTCCTGACGATCGTGATCAGCCTGACGAACCTCAGCGTCTCGACCGGACTGAACCAGTACCAGTGGATCGGCCTCGCGAACTACGGGCAGCTTACCGGCAGTCCGTGGCTTGTGCTGGTGCTTCGGAACACGGTCCTCTACGTGGTCGGTACGCTGGTGCTCTTCAACGTCGGCATGGCGCTCGTGCTGGCGATCTTGACCGCCCACCTCTCGGCGCGTGTCGCCGGGATGTTCCGGGTCCTCTGGATGCTGCCGCGGATTACCCCGTCCGTCGTGTATGCGCTCATGTGGCGGTGGTTCGCCGCCCAACCCCCATACGGGACCCTCAGCCAGTTGCTCGGGCTTGTGGGCGTCCCCGGACATAACTGGATGAATGCGCACCCGTGGGGGTTCGTCATCGCGCTGAACGGGTTTGTCGGCGCCTCGTTCGGCATGATCATCTTCTCGTCCGCGATCGCGGCGATCCCACGGGACCAGTACCTGGCCGCCCAGGTGGACGGGGCGTCGTCGTGGCAGCAGATCTGGCGCATTACGCTGCCGTGGCTGCGGTGGCCGGTCCTGTTCGTGACGGCGTACCAGACGCTGTCGCTCCTGACGTCGTTCGAGTACATCCTGCTGACGACCAACGGGGGGCCGGGATTCTTTACGACCGAGGTGTGGTCGCTGTACGCGTTCCATCTGGCGCTGTCCAACTACTTCGGGAACACGCAGTTCGGCCTGGGCGCGGCGCTCGCTGCGGTGCTCGTCGTCCTCGGGCTGGCCGCGTCGCTCGTGTTACTGCGCGTGTTCCGGTTCGGGGAGCTCGTCGCGCCTCCCAGGATTGAGGTGAACTGAGTGCCCGACGCCGTCGTGCCCCGCGGGCGCTGGGCCGTCGCGCTGGCGCTGGTCGTCCTTTCGGGGCCGATCATCGTGATGTACGGCTGGCTCCTCCTCGCGTCGTTCAGCGGGAGTATCACCGGGTTGGTTCCGCACGGCTTGGCCCTCGAGAATTGGCGGTTCCTGTGGAGCACACTGCCCAACCAGGCGAACGCCTGGGTCGCGACCGCCAACTCGCTGACCTTCGCCGTCGCGCTGGCCGTCCTCGAACTCTGCGTCGGATCGATGGCCGCATACGCGCTGTCCCGATTGAATTTCCCCGGCCGTGGCGTGTTCCTGTCCTCGACGATCGCCCTGCACTCGTTCCCGAGCGTCACCCTCTTGATCGCGATCTTCCTGATCCTGCGCTTCCTCGGCTTGTACGATCGGTTGGCCGGCGTAATTTTCGTGAAGCTCGCGCTCGATCTTCCGCTGGGGATTTGGATCATGAAGGGATTCTACGACGGGGTCCCATGGGACATCGAGATGGCCGCCCTGACGGATGGATACTCCCGCCTCAGGGTGTGGTGGCGTGTGATGCTCCCCCTGATCAAGCCCGGTCTCTTTGCGTTTGGCATCTTCGCCTTCCTCAGCGGGTGGAACGAGTTTCTGCTCCCGTACGTGCTGCTGCCAAGTCAGGGATCGCAGACGCTCTCAGTCCTGATGGCCGGCCTGGCGGGGGAGGAACGCTTCGCGGACTACGGGCTCGTGACGGCGTTGGCCGTGTTCTACATTCTGCCGGCGGTGCTCATCTTCACACTGACCCAGAAGTACCTGTTGCAGATCTTCTCGGGCGGGGTGAAGGGCTGACGTGCGGGTCGTGCTCGAGCACCTGTCCAAGCGGTTCGGGCCGGTGATCGCTGTGGACGACATCTCCCTGACCGTTGGGGAGGGAGAGCTCGTGGCGCTGCTCGGACCGTCCGGGTGCGGCAAGTCGACCGCCCTGTTTCTGGTCGCCGGTCTCTACCGGCCGTCCGCGGGTCGCATCCTCTTCGGGGACCGCGTGGTCAATGACGTCCCGCCGCAGAATCGAGGGGTCGGGATGATGTTCCAAAGTTATGCGTTGTATCCTCATTTGACCGTGTTTGAGAACATCGCGTTCCCCCTGCGGGTAAAGCGGCTCCCGGCAGGGGAGGTGTCCCGGCGGGTGCACGAGGTGGCCGCGTTAGCGGGGATCACCGAGGTGCTGCCCCGCCGTCCCGGGCAGCTCTCGGGCGGTCAGCAGCAACGGGTCGCCTTGTGCCGGGCGCTGGTGAAAGCGCCCGCCGTCCTCCTCCTTGACGAGCCGCTCTCGAACCTGGACGCCCGGCTGCGCGAGGTCACGCGCGCCGAGATCAAACGGCTGCAACGAGAGCTGAGGATCACGACGCTCTTCGTCTCGCACGACCAGGCTGAGGCGCTCGGCATCGCGGATCGGGTCGGGGTGATGCAGAATGGCAAGCTGGTCGCGGTCATGACGCCAGGTGAGCTCTACGATCATCCGCCGTCCCGGTTCGTGGCGGAGTTTATCGGCACCCCGCCGATGAACTTCCTCCAGGTCCAGGTTGCCGATGGACGCCTCACCTTCGGTTCGATGGTCATCCATCGCCTGTCCCGGCCGGTTCTCCCGGGCGGGTACGTGCTGGGCATCCGGCCCGAGCACCTGCGGATCGCCGCCCAAGGGGAACTGCATGCGGAGGTCATGCTTGCGGAGCCCATGGGGCGGGAGGTGCTGATTCACGCCTTGTGCGGGGAAGCACACCTGCGGATTCTGGCCGATGCTCGGACCCGAGTCATGCCCGGGCAGTCCGTCCGCCTACAGTTCGAGTGGGAACAGGCGCACCTGTTCGACCCCGAGAACGGGACGGTGGTGCCGTTGACCGTGAGCCAGGAGGCGGCGAGATGACGGAGCCCCCCTCATGCCTCGGGCGGATGGCCCGCGCTGCGCCGCCACGGTTGCGATGACATCGCGGCGATCCGACCGTGTTGCGTTGATGCGTCTGCGCGGCGGGCGGCGGGGTTCGACCGCGTGCGTCTTCCTCCGCGATGTCTCGCGCGGACGCTGACCTTCAGGCCGCGACCCGCGCCCTGCTGGCCGTGGCCGCCCGGGTTGACTGGGGGACTACGCGCCGGGAGAACGACCCTGTCATCGAAGCGGCGATTGCCGCGCTGCGCGCAGTCGTGGC
The DNA here is from genome assembly GCA_035945995.1 of bacterium. Taxonomy (NCBI): domain Bacteria; species bacterium. Next base: position 14,733 of record DASYZR010000123.1, on the reverse strand, counting down.
GGAGGACGCCGAGGACACGCACCATCTGGAACAACTGGCGATGCTCGAACACAACGTCGGACGGCTCAATGCGGCACGCGCCCTTTATGCACGGGTGAACGAGCTCGATCCTCCCCGTTTCCCGACCGACCCAGAGCGGGAGGCGGTTGAGCGTTTTTGCCCGGTTACGCTGACGACGCGGGCCGAGTGTTTCGAGTTGCGCGACTGCGCGGCCGTCCACCACCCGGCCGATCCGATCATCGGCTACCACCTCTTCTGGGAGGACGACTGGGATTACCCCGACGATGACGAACCGAGCGACCATGAAATCGTGTGGGTCCGGTATCGGCCGTCCGATCTCGTGTTGGTTGAGGTCGCGACCTACTTTCACGGGCGCGTGCTGACGGGCGGCCCCGGGGCGGCCGGCGCCCGCCCGACCGTGCTCGTCCAGTGGGGCAAGCACGGCTCGTTGCCAGAAGGGTGGGAGCACCTAGCCGGGATAGCGCCGATACTGCGGAAGGACTTCGAGGCATCGCGTCGGGGAGGTCGCGTGCCGGACCATCCGCGGAAGCGACGTTGGCCGAGCCAGTTCTCCGGCGAGTGGCCAGACTACGTCCGGTTCGAGCGCGCCGTCGACCCGCTGCCGCTGCTCCGCGCGAGGACGTGGTACGCTGTCGGCCGGTGGGCGAACGCGATCCTCCATGACGACTTTGTGCCCTACAACTTCCACGCAAAGCGGGAGTGGCCCCACGATGACCTTATCAATCTATGAACCCGGGTGTCCCTGGACGGTCGAGGACAACCGGTGGGTCGTCCTCGAAATGATCGCGATGTTCACGCCGCAGCGGATGATGTTCGGGAGCAACTTCCCGGTGGACAGTTTGTGCCGGTTCGCCGTACGGCACACGCCTGGGAAGGAGACGTCCGGCCGCGGCGCCAACTGAGCCTGCGCGATGGCCGTCAGGGTCGGGATTCTCGGAGCGGGCTTCATCGGACGCGTACACGCGCTCAATCTGAAGGCCGATCCCCGAGTCACCCTGGCGGGCGTCGCCGACGTGGTGCCGGCCGCGGCGGTGCGTCTGGCCGGGGAGGTCGAAACGCGGGCGCTCCCGGATCTGGGGGCGCTGCTCGACGCCGGCGCCGAGGCCGTCTACGTCACGACCCCCAACACGCGCCACGTCGAGCCGGTGCTCACCATCCTTGCGCACGGCGCCCACGTGTTCTCGGAGAAACCGATGGCCACGTCGCTCGAGGAGGCCTGGCGAATTCGCAGGGAGTCGGAACGGGCACGCGGAGTCTACCAGATCGGATTCAACCGGCGCTTCGCCAACGTCTACGCGTTCGCGCGGCGGCTCATCGACGAGGGCCGTCTCCGGCCGATCGCGGCACAGATGAAGCACAACCGCGGTGAACTGCGCCAGCCGCCGTGGACCTCGGATCCGAAGGTCACAGGCGGCTACCTGTACGAGACGCCGGTCCATCTGTTCGACATGGCGCGGTTTCTCTTCGGGGATGTGGCCGAACTTCAGGGGTGGGCGCGTCAGAGCGTCTATGCGGAGCCCGACGCCTTCGCGTTGTTGCTGCGGTTTCACAGCGGCGTGATCGCGACGGTCACCAGCGTGGCGCACGCGAGCTGGCTCTTCCCCTCGGAGCGCATCGAGGTCTACGGCGACCACGCGTCCGTCGTCACGGAGGAGCTCGAGCGCGCCGCGTTCAGCGCGGGACCGCGTGTCCAGGTCGAAGCCATCGACTGTCTTGCGATGCCGTTCGAACAGAAATGGGGCTACGTCGCTGAGGACCGGCTCTTCATCGACGCCGTGCTTGGCGAGCGTTCCCCGGCCGCAACCGCTGCGGACGGCTATCGCGCGACGGAGCTGATCGAGGCGTCCTACCGCGCGGTGCGCGAGAGCCGCCCCATCGCCTTGCCGCTTCCCGAGCCCGCCGCCGGCTAACAACGTGTCCGGGACGCCTCTCGCTCACGTCGTAGGCCCTAGCACGACCGTGCGGCGGGAGAAGAACGTAGAAGCACATAGGCGGACACGAACGGAAGGGGACCGAACCAGGCGGTGGCTATGGGGGTTGCGGGTTCACGTCCCGTCAGCCACCCCGTATTTAATCAAGGGTGCCGCTCCATCACGTCGGCACGAAGCACACGTACTGTAGCCAGAATCCGAGTGCGCGCCAACTCCGCGCGATAGTATTTCGGGGAGCGTGGCGTGTGGACGGCCGTTCCGGCTATTCGGCCGGTTTGCAAAGTTGACCTATGGGACGGAGCCGCTCGTGATGTTCGGGACTGCCGGTTGCGACGTACTTCTCCGCGCTCAAAGCCGCCTGGATTCTCGACCAGGTACCGGGCGCGCGACGCCGCGCGGAGCGCGTCTTTGCGCCGCGATGGCCGGCCGAACAGCGGGATGGCGAGTACGCGGTATGGAAGCGCGCCGTCGAGCGGGCAACGGGTTGGATCGTGACGGGGTGAGGGGGGGGCGGCATGACCGTCAAGCGGAGGCATCGTCGGGCCAGGCGGACGGCGACGGGGGAACGTCGATTCTGGCGGATCGTGGAGAGCAAGGTACCCGCGGAGGTGCGGGTCCATCTCGGGCGCGCGCGCCGGGAGATCCTTTTGGCCGTGAGGGCGGTGGTCGATGGGGCCGTCGCCAGGGGTGCGCGATCCCTGAAGCGGGGCGCCCTCGGGCGGTCAGGCGGGTCCGCCGGAGGTCCGGCCCGAAGAACCTCAAGGTGATGGCGCCGTTCTGCCGGACGCCCGAGGAAAGGCGTTGAATATTCTTCGCGCGCTGTCCGAACGACTCTTCGCGGGCGGCGAAGAAAGCCCGCTCAAAGCGTGCTCCGCGATCCTGCTGATCGCGCGGGAGGCCAACGCGGCGATCGGGGCTCCCGCGCCCAGCAGGCCGGACATTGCGAACATACGCAGACTCGAGCAGAGAGCGGACGACGAGAAGTTCAGAATCGCCAACGTGATCACGTCCGGTGCCGTCGCACCCAATGTGCTCGACAATATGTTGTCGTTGCTCGGCCATCACGATGACATCGTGAATGCCATCTACAATCTCGCTCGGGAATTGAGCCGGTACGGCGTCAGAGACGAGGAGGAGGATCGCTATATTCGCGCGCAGGTCGTCGAGGTGAGCCGCCTTGTGGACTCGGCGCTGGGCACATTGCTGGAGATGTACGGGCAGGCAGACGTGATGAAACTCCGGACCCTGCGGCAGACGATCGAGCGGCTGGAGGAAACGGGGGACGCCATTAAGGAGAGCATGCTTGATCGCGCCTACGCGACGTCGACGGCGTTCCAACCCTTCTACCATATGATCCAGGTGGCCTATCTCGCGGACAGCATCCTGGACGGTTGCGAGGATTCCGCCGATGCGCTGCTGACCATCGTGTCCTCCATCATCACCTGATTTCGTCCGCCGATGCTGCACCTCGCGATCGTGCTCGCGGTCTGTACGTTGGCGGCCCAGGTGTCCGGAAACAACCTGTCCGTCTGCACGGGCGCGGTGATCTCGTCGCGCATCGTGTCCCGGTGGACGGGGATATGGATCGCCGTCGCAGGCTATTCGCTCGGCCTGGTGGTCGAAGGGCCCGCCATGCGAACGGGGTTTGCGAAGCTGATGCCGAACAGCACGGATTCGTTGGTGTTGGTCGCGCTTGCCACCGGGATCGTCATCTTCGTCGTTGCACATCTGAAACGGGTCCCTCAATCCCTGTCGCAGACGTTTGCGGCCGTGATCCTGGGGATTGGCGCGGCGAGACACCTCGCCATCAATCGGGCGTTCGTGTTCACGATGTTGGCATTTTGGATATGCGCGCCGCTCGCGTCGATCGTCGCGATCGTGTTTTTGATGAGGGTCTCCCGTCGAATCCTCGGCGAGCGGAGCATATGGGGCACGATCAGGAAGATCAAGGCGTCGCTGCTGGTGCTTTCGTTCTTCGCGGCGTTCACCCTCGGCGCGAACACGATCGGATTTGTGTACGCGGCGATACCGTATGATCCGCGCACTCTGGTGCTTGTCGTTCTGGCGATCGTCGTCGGATCGACGCGGCTCAGCGCCGGAGAGCTGCGGCGGGTCGGAAACGAGATCGTTGCGATGCGGTACATTAATGCGATTACCGCGCAGTTCAGTTCGATCGCGCTCATCGAGGCGGCCACGCTGGTCGGGGTGCCGCTGTCGAACAGCGTCGTCTTCACCTCTGGCGTCTTCGGCGCGGGATTCAGTTACAAGCATCGGTTGCTGACGGCGAAGGCCGCGAAGACCATCGCATACGCGTGGCTGGCGATGCCGGTGATCGGCTTCCTCATCGGGTATGTTGCCGCGGCGATACTGGCCCGGCACGCGTTCGGTTGAGGCCGGCTCCTGCGGATGCCGAAGCGTACGGGACCGCCGTCTCGATTCCGTGGGCCGGCTCCTGGATCGCGCAGGTGTTCTTCGGCGGCGTCTACCCGACGTCGCACTCGCTTTCCCGCAACGGGCATCACCTCTCTTCTTCTGTCGGTCGAGCCGCGCGCTCCCGTTTGATCTGCGCGACGACCCCACCGACGGCCAGCGTTCGGAATAGGAGGCCGAAGCATGTGACTCTGGCCGCCTCCGGGACACCAAGTAAACCGATTCCCACACCCCTCCGCCAGTCCACGTCCACATCACCGTCGGCGCCCAATAGCGCCGCGTCGCGGTCACGCATCCGCGCGCGCCGGCGACTGCTACGCGGCGCGCGTCTTTCGGCAGGAAGCCCCTGCCTGTTGCGGAATCAGACAGCCTCATGGCAACCCTTGTCGTCCAAGCCCTCAACACGGCGGTGTACACCGCCGTTCTTTTTCTCATCGCCGGCGGGTTGAGCCTCGTCTATGGCGTCATGCGCGTCGTGAACCTGGCCCACGGCAACCTCTACATGCTCGGCGCGTTCGTGATGGCATGGGCGGCCGGCGGCGCGGCCGCGAGCGTCGCGCCCCCGCTGTTGCTCCTGCTGCTGCCGGTCGCCGGGGTGATCGTCGGGCTGGTCGGCGCCGTGATCGAGCCGACCCTGCTCCGGCCGCTGTACGACCGGGCCGAGGAGTATCAGCTGCTCCTGACGTTCGGCCTGCTGCTGATCCTCGAGGACCTGACAAAGTTCGTGTGGGGGCCCACGCCGCTCTCGGCCAGCACGCTGTGGAGCGCGTTCGGCACCATCACCGTGCTGGGGTCCGACTATCCGGCCTATAACCTGCTCGTGATCGCCGTCGGAGCGGTGAGCGCCGTCCTGCTCTGGGCCTTCGTGTACCGGACGAAGTTCGGCGTGATGCTGCGGGCGACGTCGCAGAACCGCAAGATGGCGGTCTCGCTCGGCGTCAACGTGCGGGCGCTCTACGTGCTCGCGTTCTCGCTCGGATGTCTCATGGCCGGCGTCGCCGGCGCCGTCATCGTCCCCATTCAGGGTGCGGTGCTCGGCATGGGCGTGGATGCCCTCGTCCTCTCGTTCGTGGTCGTCGTCATCGGCGGCCTGGGAAGCCTCGAGGGCGCGATGGCCGGGGCCTTCATCGTGGCGGTCGTGCGCACGCTGGCAATCAGCTTCTTCCCGGAGCTGGAATTGGCCGTCTTGTACCTCATGGCGGCGGCCGTGCTCGTCACGCGGCCCGCGGGCCTCTTCAGCCGGTCGTCGTCGTGAACGACACGGCCGTCACCGTCGCGCGCCCTGCGAGGGTGGTTCCGGCCGGCGCCTACTTGGTGCCGGTCGCGGTGCTGCTGCTCATCTTTCCGTACGTTGCACCGACCTATCAGACGATCATCCTGTCCTACGGGCTCGCGTTCGCGATCGCGGCCCTGGCCCTCAACCTGCTCCTCGGGTACACGGGCCTGCTGTCGTTCGGGCACGCCGCGTTTTTCGGCGCCGGGGGGTACGCCGCCGGCTTCGTGTTCAAGTATCTGCACGTCGTGTCGATGGAGGCGTTTCTCGCGGCGGGAGCGCTGTCGGGCATCGTCATCGCCGCGCTGTTCGGCTTCGTCTGCGTGCGCTACACCCGGATCTTCTTTTCCATTCTGGCGCTCGCGCTCTCACAGGTGCTGTGGAGCCTGGCCTTCAAACTTTTCTGGGTGACCGGCGGGACCGACGGCCTGCGCGTCCCGACGCCCACCCTCCTCGGCGGCGTCCTCGGGACCCCGGCCGACAAGGTGACGTTCCTCTCACATCAGTACTACTACTACACGCTCGTCGTGTTCGCGGTCTGCGCCGGCATGATGTGGCTGATCGTGAACTCGCCCTTCGGCAAGGCCCTTCAGGCGATCCGGGACAACGAGGTTCGCGCCGAGTTCATCGGCATTCGCGTCCGCCGGTACCGCTGGATCGCGTTCGTCCTGTCCGGCATGTTCGCCAGCGTCGCCGGGACGCTCTGGGCGCCGCTCAACGGCCTCGCCACGCCGGAGGCCCTCTACTGGCCGTTCTCCGGGGAGATCGTCTTCATGGCCGTGCTCGGCGGCTTTCGGACGTTTTCGGGTCCGATCGTCGGCGCGGTGGTCTTCAACTACCTTAAGGCGTACGCGGTCGGCCGCACCGAGTACTGGCAACTGCTGCTCGGCGTCGTGTTGGTGATCCTGGTCATGGTGATGCCCGAAGGCATTATCGGCACGCTCGCGCGGATCGGCCGCCGGCTGGTTGCCCCTGGGCCTACGGGCGTGCGCCAGGGCGCCGAGACCGGGCCGTCCGGCCCGCGTCAGACGGGCCTGCGCGGGGAGGGCTGACATGCCGCCGCTGCTCGCCGCGCAGGGACTTCGGAAATCCTTCGGCGACAACCACGCCGTCGACGGCGTGGACTTCTTCGTCGAGCCGGAACGCCTCGTCGCCGTCGTCGGCTCCAACGGCGCCGGCAAGACCACGCTCGTGAATCTGATCACCGGTCTCCTGCAGCCCGACGCGGGGACGATCGTCTTCGCCGGGCAGGACATCACGACGCTGCCGGTCTTCGGCCGGATCAAGGCGGGGATCGCGCGCAGTTTCCAGCTGGTCAACCTGTTCGACCTCATGACGGTGCTGGATAACGTGCGGCTCGCGGTGTTCACCCGCGAGAACAAGACCCATAAAGCCCTGCACGTCGCCGATCGCGACCGTGAAGCGGAGGACGAGGCCCGCAGGGTCCTGGCGGACTTCGGCCTCGCCGACAAGTGGAACGTCGCGGCGGGCGGGCTCGCGCAGGGCGAGCGCAAACTGCTCGACGTCGCGCTCGCCTACGCGCTGCGGCCGCGGCTCATCCTGCTCGACGAGCCGACGAGCGGCGTGGGCACGCGCGAGAAGAGCCAGATCATGGACCGGATCGAGTCCGTCGTGCGGTCCCACGGCCTCAGCGCGGTCATCGTCGAGCACGATATGGACATCGTCTTCAAGTACTCGGACGCCATCCTCTTGATGCACGAGGGACGCGTGCTCGCCGCGGGCGCGCCCGGCGAGATCGTGCGCGACGAGCGGGTCGCGGCGATGCTCGGACGGAACGTGATCCGATGACGGAGCCGGGGACCGTGCTCGCGCTCGACGGCGTCAACGTCTACCGCGGTCAGGCGCACGTGCTGCGCGATGTGTCGCTGGCCGTGCACAGCGGCGAGACCGTATGTCTGGTCGGACGGAACGGCGCCGGCAAGACGACCGCCATGGAAAGTGTGATGGGCCTCCTGCCGGTTCACTCGGGCACCGTCACGTATCACGGACGTGAGATCACGGCGATCGCCACGCACATCCGCGCGCGTCGTGGCATCGGCTACGCGCCCGACGACTGCGGGATCTTCCCGGACCTGACCGTGGCCGAACATCTCCGCATGGGGACCTGGCTGGCCGGAACCCCGCCTGGCGCGGGGGACGGCGCCCGCGCCCGGCACAGCGACGCGATCGATGAGTTGTTCCCGGAGCTGCGACGCCTCTTGCCCCGCAAGGGTCTGCACCTGAGCGGAGGCGAGAAGAAGATGGTCGCGATCGCCCGATCGATGTCACTCCTGCCGTCCGTGCTGCTGCTCGACGAAGCGTTCGAGGGTCTCGCGCCGGTCGTCGTCAACCGGTTCGCCGACGCCGTCCGTAAGATTCAAGACATGGGCATCTCGATGCTGATCGCCGAATCGAACGTTGTGAGCGCGGCCAAGGTCGCGGATCGGCTGTACGTCATCGATCGCGGCGAGATCCTCTTCCAAGGCGCGCCGGCCGACGTGTTCGCGAACGAGTCCGTCATGCAGACGATCCGCGGGTAGGGGTGGTCTCATGAAAGGCATCGCACGCGGCGTCTCCGGCACCTTCGCCACGATCTGGCGGGCGATACGGGCGAGGCCGTCCGTCTTCGCCGGCGTCGCGCTGGCCGTCGTGGCCCTCGACGTCTTCCTGCCTGTGATCGTGCTGTCGGTGTTCCGCAAACCGTACGATTATTTCACCTTCAACCCGTGGCTCCGGCACGCGCCGTCGTGGGTGCTGTCGCCGGACGTGACCCTCGCGCGCAAGATCGAGTTCCTCTCGAACGTGGCCATCTTCTGGTTCATCGCCAACAGCCCGTATGACGAGCCGGCGTGGGGATTCTCCGCGGGCATCCCGGACTTCATCCGGTGGATCTACATGGGCGTCGCATTCGGCGCATACTTTGCGCTGTGGTTTTCCGCGCGCGGCGGACGGCGTGAGTCCCACAGCGGGGGACGGACCGTCGGCGGCTGGGCGGCCGCACGCGGAGGACGCGGCGGGGCGGCCGGTGCCGTGTTCAGCACGCTCGGTCTGTTCACGTCGTCGTGCGGGGTCACAGGGTGCGGCGCCCCGGTTCTTCCCGTCCTCGCACTCGCCCTGCAGGGCTTGACCAGCGGCACACTCGCCCTGCTCGCGACGATCTCCTCCATCGCCAGCCTGGTCGTGCTGATCGGGACGACGCTCGCCGTGCTCGCGCTGGCGTGGTTGATCAACCGCGCCGAGACAGCCGGTTCGGCGGAGAGGCCGGTCGTGCCGCCGGCGCACGCGGGGGCCACGCCGGCATAACCCCTCGGGGATCCGCCGGCCATTACACCCGGCCGCGGGCTTTGTAACGACCGCGGCGGCGCCCGTTACAGATCTTTGATAGAGGAACCGTACCGCAGGCGGCTAATATAGCGGGTTGCCGCTGCCCGGTTTGCGGCTGCCCGGTTTGCGGCCCTTTCGCGGAGCCCCGGGTGGCGCTTGAACGCGATCGGCGCGGCACATAGGGGGTGGGGAAGCTTGGCTGACAACAAGAAGGAAGTTAGTCGTCGAGAGTTCTTCACGCAGATGGGCGTCACCGTCGGGACGGCGGCGGTCGGTGCCGCGGCCGTCTCGGGAGCCGGCCGTCTGGCCGCGCCCGATCTGGCCCAGGCGCAGCCGGCCTCCGGCAAGATCCCGGACACGCCGTTCAAGGTCGGCCAGATGACGTTCTTCTCCGGCCCGGCCGCGGTGCTCGGCGAGCCGATGTACAAGGGCACGGTGCTCGCCGTGGAGGAGATCAACGCGAAGGGCGGCCTGCTCGGGAAGCGCAAGATCGAGCTGATCAAGGCCGACGAGAACGCCGGCACGGACGCGAACGTCAAGGAGCTGAGGCGGCTCAAGGTCTCGGAGAAGATCGACTTCTTCACCGGCATCACGTCCAGCGGCAACACGCCGGCGCTGGGCCCGGTCGCGGAAGAACTGAAGGTGCTCACGATTTTCGTCGACGGCTGCACGGACTTTCTGTTTGACAAGGCCGTCCCGGATCCCAAGTACATCTTCCGCATCACGAACATCCAGTCGGCCGACGGCGTGACCGCGGCGATCGCGATGGCGCAGACGTACCCGCACGTGCGGCGGATCGCCCACATCCATCCCGACTACTCGTACGGCCGGAACGCGTTCCAGCACGTCCGGGTCGTGAGCGAGAAGCTGCTGCCCGGCTCGCAGGTCGTCATGGAGGGGTGGCCCAAGCTCGGGACCACCGATTTCGCGGCCCACATCACCAAGGCCATCTCGGCGAAGCCGGACATCCTCTTCACCTCGGTCTGGGGCGGCGACTACATCGCCTTCTACAAACAGGCGCTGGGGTACGGCCTCTACAAGAAGATGAAGTATGCTACCACGCTCGCGCTGGGCGTTGCGCCGCAGGCGATCGGCAAGGATCACCCCGAGGGCGTGATCGGAGGCTGCCACGCGAACTACTACTTCACGTTCCCGTCCGGGAGGAAGTGGCCGCTCAACAACGACTTCGTCAACGCGTACTACGCGCGGTGGAAGGAGTACCCGAACTTCCAGGCCGAGGGCGGGTACTCCGCGATGCACATGCTGCAGGTGGCGATCGCGAAGGCGAACAAGCTGACCGGCGGCTGGCCGGATGACGAGGCGATCATCAGCCAGCTCGAGGGACTCGGCTACGCCGGCCCCGGCGGATACGTGTGGTTCCGTCCGGACAACCATCAGGGCTACAAGGACGCGATGACCGGCTTCACCAAGAACTACCCGAACTACCCGTTCCAGACGATGGATACCAGCCGGGTCATCACCATCCCGATCCGCAGCATCACGGCACCGCCCGGCTGGCCGGCGCCGAAGGGCGACGATACCCGGACCTCCGACTGGATCAACAAGACCTGGCCGAAGGTCGCGGGCTAGTCGCCGCACGGTTGTGAGGCGGGGGCCGCGGCATCCCGCGGCTCCCGTCTTTTTGACCGCCGATGATCCATGCTTCGCGTTGAGTCCGCCTCCGCCGGCAGTCCCGCCCCCCGTCTGGCGCGGGGACGTCCTGGCTCGCGCCGCAGGCCCGAACGGCCCCGCAGCCGGGGCCGCCGATTTCAGATGACGCGGCCCCGGCACGCCGGGGACGTGCTGCGCCTTTCGGCCACCGCCGCGGTGCTGGTGCTGACGCTGACCGTGCCGACGCGGGCCGGGCACGAGTCGCCGTTTGACCCGTCCTACTACCCGCACGAAATTCGGATCGAATCGATGACGCCCGCCGCCGCGGGAGGCCCGCTCGGCCGGGCGGCGATCCACGCGTTTGTCGGCGGCAACCCCTATGAAGGGCGGCAGCCGCCCGCCGACGTGACGTCGATTGACTCGCTCGACGCCTATGTCGTCCTAACGGTCAACGCCGGCCGGCTCAAAGACGGCGCGGCGCGCTGCGCAGCGGCGCAGCGCGCCGCGGGGATGCTGACGGCCAAGCACGGGGGCTTCGTGTTTGCGCCTTACCCGGTGACGCCCTACCACGAGGACTACCTTGCCCATGCCGACCTCGCGGCGGCGGCGCGGAAAGGAACATCCGCTCCTGCCGGCACTCCCGGTACCGGCGGCCTGGTCGTGATCGCGGACGGATCCGCCGCGGCAGCGCTGCTCGGCGCGTCCGCGTGGCGCGGCGCGACGGCCGACTGGGACGTGCGCGTCGAGACGGTTACGCTGCGCGATCTCCTGGCCGCTCACGCGACCCGGTTTGCCGGATGGATCGGCCCGCCCTGGCTCAAGGAAGGCTGGTTCGACGCGTATCTGTTGATGGCCGGAAGCGTCGGGGATCACACGGCCCGTGCGGACATCGACCGGGTGTACGGACAGCTGATCTCGGGAGAGCCGCGCAGCGAGGCGCAGTCGGTCAACCTCGAGAGGCGTCTCGTGTCCCTGCTGCGGCGCGGATGCGAGCGCGTCGTCGCCGGCTACACGACGCGCCGGGAGTACTACAGCAGCGCCTACTCGCCGGGCATCGAGAACGTCGGGTTCGATTCCTACGACGGGTTCGACTCCGGCATCTTCGTCCGCACCGCCAAGCTCAAGGACTTTCCGTGGAACGGCGTGTTGCGCCTCGGCCTGGCGGCGCCGCCCCCCGGAGGGGGTAGGCCGCCCGCGGCGTGGAATCCGGTGGCCGGCTTCGGGGATCCGCTCGGGCGCCTCGTGTGGGCGGCCGTGGGCGACCCGGCGATGCTGCCCGCGCCCTACGGCGGCGGCTGGATCGCCAACCGGATCGGCAGTTGGGAAACCTGGAGCGTGAAGGTCCAGCGCGCCTTCGGCGGCGTCGCGGTGCCCGATGCGTCCCGGCACCAGGTCGACGTTCCCGCCGACGCGGTCCTGCCGCATAGGGGAAGCGGCGCGCTCGATCGCGTCGGGCCGGGTAAGCGGGCGGCCGACATGGTGGAGTACCGGGTGCTCGCCTCATTGTTTCACGACGGTACGTCGATGACCGCCGCGGACGTGCTGTATCCGTTCGCCTTTGCCTATCGCTGGGGGGTAGGACCGGGCGGCGATCGCGGCGCGTATGATCCGGCGGTCGGCCGCGACACCGTGTTGGTCCGGCGGTTTCTCGCCGGCGTCAAGATCACCGGCGTTCAGAAGGTCGTGAGAGACCTCGGCGGCGACCTGAAGCTGCGGTACGACGTGCCGATCGTCCGGGTCTACCTCGGGTACGCGGGGGCCGACCAATATACCCCGCTCGTGGCGATGCCGTGGAGCACTGTGCCGTGGCACGTGCTCGCGCTTATGGACGAGGCCGCCCGGCGCGGCGTCGGCACGCTCTCCCCGGAAGCGGCGGCGCGCCTTCGGGTGCCGGTCCTCGATCTCGTCCGCTCACCGACGCAGCGAGAGCGACTGGCCCGGATCGTCGACGAATTCGCGGCCCAAGGCTACGTGCCGGAGGCGCTGCGGGGCATGGTGACGGCCGGGGACGCGCGGAAACGGTGGCGCGCGCTCGCGGCCTTCTATCGCGAACACCACCATTTTCTCGTTACGAACGGTCCCTACCGGCTCCAGTCGTGGTCGCAGACCGGCGTGGTGTTGGGGGTCTTTCGGGACCTCAGTTACCCGCTCGGCGTCGGCTCGTTCGACAAGGAAGTGTATCCCCGCCGCGCGTTCATCCGGACGATCGCCGTTCGCGGGGGCCGGATCGAGTTCCGGCCGGACGTGGAGCGCGTGTTCAAGTACGACCGCTACTACAAGATGGTCACGGAAGCGCTCGGGAGCAATACGTCCGGCGCCTATGACGACATCAACGCGGTCTGCCGGTATCTCGTCGTGCGAGGCGACGGACAGGTCGTCAAGGCCGGCACTGTTGCCGGGCCCAAGAGCGGCGGTTTTTCCTTCAATCCGGCGGACGGGCTCAGCCGCGGCGACTACACGATCGTGCTGGCGGTCTTTCTCAACGACAATTTCATCAACCCCGACGTCAAGACCGTAGTCTACCGCAAGTAGCGCTTCTAGCAGGGTGCAGAAAAATTGAGCTCAGGTGCGTTCGTCGTGCCCACACCGATCGGGACCATGCTTAATCGAGGGCCTGCGACGATCCCGGGGTTCGGGATTCGGTGTGACTTACTGTCCTCAACGTCGTCAAGAGACACGTCTCCTTCATGCGGCGGCCTCCCGCAGATTGCGGAGTCGCACGAGATTGTAGACAGCGCAGGCGAAGATAAACATCCAGTCCACTCGCTCCGTGCCACGATGGCGCAGCTTGCGCATCAAGCCCACCGTCTTCAGCCAGCCGAAGATCTCTTCCACCCGCTTGCGGGTCCGCTGGCTGATCGCATAGCCGGGGTGCCGGGTCGTCCGCTCGTCGATGGCGCTCTGGCGACCCGTCGTGTTCTGGGCCACATGTGGGGTGACATTCAAGTCGCGCATCGCATCGACGAAGTCCGCGGTGTCGAAGGCTTTGTCCGCCCCCATCGTGCAGCGCCGCTCGCCCGCCACCTGCTCGACCAGATCTTCAGCCGTGTGCGCTTCCGCGGTCCCCGTCGCGGCCGTCGCTTGGGCCCGCACTACCAAGCCGTGGCGGTTCTCCATCACCACGTGACCCATGTAGCACAGCTTCGCCTCACGCCCGTTGCCCTTGCGGAACAGCCGTGCGTCCGGGTCCGTCGTCGACTGATGGGTGGCATTGCGGCGTCGTTCGCCGTGAAAGTTCACGGTCGGATTCCCCGGATCGTCCGGGGGCGGCTGGTCAGTCGGATCCTGGTCCTTCGGCCGGAAGCTCTTGAGCCCCGCCCACGCTTCCAGCAGCGTGGCGTCGACGGTGAAGTGCTCTGCCGAGAGCAGGTGCCGCTCCCGCGCCTGGGCCAGCACGCGCTCAAAGAAGGCCTGCGCGATATCGCCGTCGAGCAGGCGCTGGCGATTCTTCGTGAAGGTCGTCGCGTCCCAGATCGGGTCATCCATATTGAGCCCGACAAACCAGCGGTAGAGCAGGTTGTAGTCGAGTTGCTCGATCAGCTGGCGCTCGCTGCGGATCGTGTAGAGCACCTGGACCAGCAACGCGCGCAGCAGCCGTTCGGGCGGGATCGAGGGCCGGCCGACCTTCGAGTACAGGCGGTCGAACGCGGGCGAGAGCTCGTGCAGGACCGTATCGACCATCGCCCGGATCGCGCGCAGCGGATGATCCTGCGGCACCCGCTGCTCCGGCATGACGTAGCTGAACACCCCGGGCTGCTCAGGATCGTCGCCGCGCATTGTGAGTCCTCCGAAGGGGGTGCGTACGAGGCTATGTTTACGTCTAAACATAGATTCATCACTCACGCGGCCACACCTGCTTTTTCCGCACCCTGCTAGCCGTTGAATGACGACTGGCGACGGCCGCCGGGAAAAGTTCGCCATGCACCCGTCGACGTTGAAACTCTGTCTTGCATTGCAAGGTATCGATAGTGTCGTTATCGGCGACGATACCAGCGCCCAGGCCCTCAAGCTCAACGAGATCATCGCGCGAGAGGCTGGCGAGCGCCTGACGTTTGAGTCCAATCCGGCGACTTTCTTGCGCGTGCTCCAGGATTCAGAAGGGGATTTTCGGACCGCCTGACATGCTTGCTACCGATCTCACTT
>DASYZR010000122.1 GCA_035945995.1 bacterium | reverse complement strand
GCTGCGGGGCCTCATCCTCGGCGGCGCCTCGGCCGATCAGATCCGCGCCGCCGCGCAGCAGGACGGCATGCGCCTCCTCCGCGATGACGGCGTTCAGAAAGTGCTGGAAGGCGTGACGACGGTCGAAGAGCTGCTGCGCGTTATCTTCGTGTCCGAGGGGGGAGCGTAACATGGCTGTAGGCAGAGCGCTCATCGACGACATCGAGCGGCGTGCCACCATCGCGGCGGCCGGCGGGGTGCCGGCAGGAGGCTGCCTGGCGGCCGGAGGTCCCGCGTCAGACGGGGCAGGTGCCGCATCCACGCAGGCCGCCGCCGCGGCGGTCGGACGCGCGCTTCTCATGGCGACCCAGGCGCCGCACGCCGCCGTGTTCCTCCGCGCGCCGAGCGGGGTCGTGACGTGTCCCTGGTCCCACAACCTGCCGGACGCGTACGTCCGCGACCTGATCACGCCGGACGGCGTCAATCCGTGGATCCACCTGATGAAACATCCCGAGCTCACGTGCGTGGACATGCCGAAGAACGGACGGACCCACAACCCCACACCGTGGTTCCTTCACGATGTCCAGGAACTCCCCCACCGCAATGCCGTCCGTCAGCGGCTCGAACGGGCCGGCCTGCGGTCGATCTGCACCTGGCCGCTCAGTCGCGGGGGCCGGGTCGTCGGCGCGGTGGTGTACTACTATGACGTCCCCCACGTCTGCTCGGCCCCGGAAGAGGAGACGATGCGCGCGTTCGCGCTGCAGGCGGCCGACGCCGTCCACGGCGGCGCCGCGAACCGGGCACGCGGGCAGAGTGCCGGCGAGCGCGTCATCAGCGTGGCCGGGCCGGGCGACGAGCAGGCGAGACTTTCCGAGACCCAGACCCGGTTGCGCGAGGAGCGCGACCGTCTTGCGGCCTTACAGCGTGATCTCGCCGCCGAACAGGCCCGGCTCGCGGCGGAACGGGCGTCGCTCGAAGCGGAGTACCGGCGCCTTGCCGATACGCGGGCCGCGTTTGCCGCGGAGTCGGAATGGCTCGCCGAGGTGCAACGGCGCCTGGACGGCGACACAGTCCAGAAGGCCGGCCGCCTGGCATAGACCGCTCGACGTTCTTCCACGCATCGCCGGTGAGGAGTCACGTGCCCACTTCGACCTCAGAAACGCGACCTACGATGAGCCGGTCGCTGCCGAGCGCGGCGTCCAGGAGCGATCTGGTTCGGGCGCTCGGCCTTGCGCTGGCATACTACGTCGCGGGCCGGTTGTCCGTGTTGCCCGCCAACCCTCGGGAGTATGCCATGACGGTGTGGCCGCCCGCGGGCATCGCGCTGGCCGGGTTGTTGCTCTTCGGGTACCGGGTGTGGCCGGGCATCCTGTTCGGCGCGTTTTTCACCACGCTCGGGCCGTCTTTCCACAGCGCGAGCGCCGCAGCACTCCTTCAGTCCACAGGCGCGGCGGCGGGCCTCGGCACCGGCGCCGTCCTCCAGGCGTCCGCCGGCGCGTGGCTGATTCGGCGATTCGTGGGGTTCCCGGCGGCGCTCGATGAGGCGGGCGACGTCGCCAAGTTCCTGATCCTGGGCGGGCCCGCGGCCTGTGCGCTCGGCGCGGCATGGAGCGTGGCCACGTTGACGGTCGCCGGCGTCGAGCCGTGGTCCGTTCTTCAGTTCAACTGGTGGACGTGGTGGGTCGGGGCATCGATCGGGGTCGTCGTGGTGACCCCGCTGATCCTGGTCTGGGCCGGGGAACCACGGTCCGTGTGGCGCGCCCGGCGGATCTCCGTCGGCCTGCCGCTGCTGGCCGCCTTCGCGCTGGCCGTCGTGGTGTTCCCCAAGGCCACGGCGTGGGAGCAGGCCTCGGCCAAGTTCGACTTCGAGCAGCGCTCGGCCGCCCTCGCGGACGCATTGAAGAACCGCGTCGATGGCGACATCGGCGTAGCCTACTCCATCGCCGGCTTCTACGCCGGAGCCGGAGCAGTCGACCGGCGCGGCTTCCGCGCCTTCGCCGGCGGGGCGCTGTCGCATCACCCTGGGATCACCGCGCTCGAATGGATCCCTCGCGTCCCCGCCGGGCAGCGGGACGTCTACGAGCGCGCCGCCCAGCGAGACGGGTATCCGGCCTTCCGGATCCACGCGCGCGGGCGTGACGGAGCGAATGTCCCGGTGGGACCGCGCGGCGAGTACTTCCCGGTGTACTTTGTCGAGCCCGCGCAGGGCAACGCGTCGGCCCTCGGATTCGACGCGGCGTCCGACCCCGACGAGCGCGCGGCGCTCCTGAGCGCCCGCGATGCGGGGACCCCGGTGGCCACGCCGCGGATCCCCTTGATGACGGGAACCGGGCGGTCATCCGGGGTCCTCGTCTTCCTGCCTGTGTACGAGTCCGGCTCGTCTGTCTCGACCGTCGAGCTGCGCCGCCGGAATCTCAAGGGATTCGCCGTGCTCGCCCTTCGCCCGGAGGACGTCGCGCGGACCACCCTTGCCGGTTCGCTGCTTCGCGGCGTCGATCTCCGAATCTACGACGATGCCGGCCTGCCCGGGCCCGAGCTGCTCTGGAGCTCCGTCCCCGCCGCCGACGTGCCTTCGTCCGCCGGCACCCTCTCCTGGCACATCGGCTTCTCGGTGGCGGACCGCCGGTGGAGTATCCAGGCGTCGCCGGGCTCGGGCTACCTGAGCCCCCGGGGATCCTGGCAATTGTGGGCGGTGCTTGCGACCGCCCTCGCCTTCACCGGCCTGCTGGCCTCGCTGCTCCTCATTGTGACCGGGCGTACGCTCAAAAGCGAGGCGCTCGCGCTGGAAAATTCCGGACTGTACAGGCGGTATCGGAGCCTGTTCGATGGAGTGCCGGTCGGCCTGTATCGCGCCGCCGAAGACGGGCAGATTCTCGACGTCAACCCGGCGTTTCTGCGAATGCTCGACTACCCCAGCCGCGATGCCCTGGAAGCCCTCAATGCGGCCCATCTCTATCTCGATCCCAAGCTCTGGGAGCGGTGGCGCACGCATCTGGAGCACGACGCGGCCACGACGGATTTCGAGAGCCAGTTGAAGCGGGCCGACGGATCGCTGCTGTGGGTCCAGGCGAGCATCAGCGCGACGCGCGACGCCGCCGGCCGGATCGCCTACTACGAAGGGGCGATCGTCGACATCACCGAGCGCAAGCAGGCCGAGGCGCACGTCGAGGCGCTCAACGTGATCGTGACCGCCGCAGCCGGCGCCGCCGATCTGCAGACGTTCCTGGACACATTGCTCGATCGCACGCTGGCGGCCCTGGAAGGAGACCACGGCGGCGTCTGGCTCGGGGCCGGCATCTTCGTCAATCGCCGCATGCCGGCCGGGCTCGGCATGGAGACGGTCATGTCCGCGGCGGAGGCCGCCGGGCTCGAGCTGACACAGGTCCAGGCGGTCGAAAACTGGGACCTCGCCGCGGGTCCGCTGGCGGAGGCCCTGGGACCGAACATCCGGCGGGCCGGCGTCCGGTCGTCGCTGATGGGGGCCCTGGTCGTCGACGGCCGGCAAATCGGAGGACTGCTGATCACGACGGCGCGCCCGCGGCGGTGGCTCGCGCCCGAGCTCAGGCTGGTGGAGGCGGTCGGCCGTCAGATCGGCGCAGTCGCCGAGCGGCTGCAACTGCTGGACGACGTGCGCGCCCACGCGCGGGACATCGAGACCCTGCACGGTCTCGGGGCGGCGCTCCGGCGAACCACGAGCCTCGGTGAAATCTACGCGCTCATCACGGAACGGACGATGGCGCTCCTGCGCGGCGACCACGCCGAGCTCCTCCTGCTCGAGCCCGACGGCCGCACATTCCAGCGCGCCAGCGCGCGCACCGCGAAGACGGTCCCGCTCGGCGCGGCATCCGCGGTTGGAGCAGGCATTGCGACCACGGCGATCGAACGCGCGGGCGCCTTCGTGATTCCCGATCTGACCGCGGCCTCCGCCGCCTCCGTCGGCGCCGCGCCCGCGGACGGCATCATGGGGCCCGGCGTCGCCGTCCCGCTGCGGGAGGGCGAGCGGGTCATCGGCGCGCTCGTCGCCGCACGCCGCCGGGACACCGCCCTCGGGCCGTTTGTCGCCAGAGACGCGGACCTCGCCACGGCCCTCGCGGAACTCGCCAGCCATGCGATCGACCGTACCCAGCTCGCGCAGCAGGTCGCGAACGAACTGGCGAACGTCCGCGGCCTCTACGAAGGCGCGCAGCGCATGGCCGAGACCCTCGATCTCCAGAGCCTGGCCGGCGAAGCGGTGAACCGTTGCGTGGAGGTGTTCGGCGCGAAGTTCGCGTGGATCGCGAAATTCGACGAAGCCGGCCGGCCGCAATGCCTCGCCCACCATCCGGATGTGACCGACGTCGGTCCCTTCATTGACGACTGGACCCGATCGATCGCCGCCGAGGCGGTGCGCGCGCCGCTCGCGGCCGGCCAGCCCGCCGTCGTGCAGAATCTCGGGGGACGCGCCGGAGCGACGGCGCCGCTCCCGGCCGAGCTCGATCTGCGCGCGCGGGGGACCTTTCCGCTGATCGGCCGGACGCGTACCTTCGGGGCGCTGGTGCTGTACGCGGGCCAGACCACGTTCTTCACCAAGGACCGCGTGGAGTTTTTCCAGGCCTACGCCCACCAATTGGCCGGGGCGTTGGAGAATGCCCGGCTGTACGACGACGCGAACCGCCGGCTCGAGCAACTCCAGGCGCTGCACGAAATCGATCAGGTGATCACCGGCAGCCTGGACCTGAACGCCAGCCTCAGCGTCGTGCTCGCCAAGACCGTGACGCAGCTCCACGCCGACGCGGCCTGCGTGCTGCTCTTCAATCCTCACCTGCAGGTCCTGGAGTACGCCGCCGGGCAGGGTTTCTCGTCCGACGCCTCCAGGCACGTGCGCCTCCGGCTCGGGGAGGGACTGCCGGGACAGGCCGCCCTCGAGCGACGGCGCGTCGGGGTCTCGAACCTCGATGCGGCGCCGGACGCCTCGCAGCTGATCGGCGTCCCGCACCGGCGTCTCGAACGATTCAAAGCCGCCTACGCCGCCCCGCTGACAGCGAAGGGCCAGCTGCTCGGGGTGCTCCACGTACTCTACCGGCAGTCCATGACGCCCAACGACGAATGGCTCGAGTTCTTCGACATGCTCGCGGGGCAGACGGCGATCGCCATCAGCGACGCGCGGCAGTTCCGGGCGCTCCAGCGATCCCACGACGACCTCATGCTCGCCTACGATACGACGCTCGCGGGCTGGGCGCGCGCCCTCGAGCTCAGGGACAAGGAAACGGCCGGCCACACCCAGCGGGTGACCGAGCTCGCCTTGCTCCTGGCGAGTCGCGTCGGCGTGCCGGAATCCGAGTTCATCCACCTGCGGCACGGCGCCCTGCTTCACGACATCGGCAAGATGGCCATCTCGGATACGATCCTCCTCAAGCCGGAGCGGCTCAACCCGGACGAGCGGGCGATGATGGAGCGCCACCCCGTGTACGCGCGCGACCTGCTGATGCCCATCCCGTACCTGCGGCCGGTGTTGGACATTCCTTACTGCCACCATGAGAAGTGGGATGGGAGCGGCTACCCCCGGGGCCTGACGGCCGAACAGATCCCCCTGGCCGCACGCATCTTCGCGGTCGTGGACGTCTGGGACGCGCTCACACAGGATCGGCCGTACCGCCGTGCGTGGTCCGACGATCGGGCCCGCGAGTACATTCGCGGCGAATTGGGGCGCCATTTTGACCCCCGCGTGGGCGAGACGTTTCTCCGGATGCTGGACGAGAACGCCGTGGGGCGCGCCGAGAACCCGGGCCTGAGCCTGGCCGGGGCTTCGCGTGGCGTCGCATGAGGGCGGGCGATCGGATGGAGTACGCGGCGATCGGACGGAGACCTGGGGGGAAGGTGATCCACCGATGATCACGGCAGCTCAGGCCGACAAATCGACGGCGTTCCTCGCCTGCCTGGCGAGCGACTTCACCGTGCTGCTCAGCCTGCCGGAGCTCGCCGAGCGCGCCCTCGAGGCGCTCGACGCGGAGCTCGGCTTCGATTCCTGCACGATCGGCCTGCTTGACGGACACAGCCCCGAGATTTTGACGTTCGTCGGCGCCTCGGGACTGTCACAGGAGGCTCGCGGGTTGAGGATCCCCCGGGGGCACGGCGTGGACTGGGCGGTGCTGGACACGGGCCGGCCCCTCTACGTGCCCGACCTCGCAGCCGAGCCGCGCGCCGTTCACCTGGACGCGCGAATTCGTTCGGGGATCTATGCTCCGCTCTGCGTGCAGGGGCGCGCGAAGGGTGTGCTGACCGCCCACCGCGGCCGCCCCGACGCGTTCTCCGCGACCGAGCTCGATCTCCTCACCGGCGTGGCCGGGTACCTGGCGGGTGCATGCGAGGTGGCGCGGCTGTCCGAGCAGCGCCGTGCGTTCGCGGTCACCGACCATCTCACCGGCCTGATGAACCGCCGGGCGTTCCTCGATCAGACGGAAGCCGAGATCAACCTGAGCCACCGGACCGGCCGGCCGTTCGCCGTGGCCATGCTGGATCTCAACGGGTTCAAGGCCGTCAACGACACGCACGGCCACGCGGCGGGCGACATGGCTCTGATTCGAGTGGCCGACGCCCTCCGACAGAGCACCCGCACCTACGACCGTGTCGTCCGTTGGGGCGGCGACGAGTTCGTCCTGCTTCTCCCCGCCACCACCGCGGCGCAGGCGCACGAACTCCTGGAGCGCGTCGGAAGCATCGCGGTGCCGCTGAACGACGCGCCGGCCGGCACCCAGCTCACGGTGTCGTGGGGAGTCGCGTCCTGGCCCGCGGACGGCGATTCACTCGAGATCCTCATGGGCGTCGCGGACGCCAGGCTGTACGACATGAAGAACCGCGAGAAGGCAGCGCGCAGCACCCGCGTGATCGCGGGGCCCCGGCGCGTGTGAGGGGTTTGGGCGGCGTGGTCCATGCCCTCTATGTATTCAGCGGCCAATCTACCGTCGCAGAAGAGGAGTAGTATATAGAAGGCGACTTTCCGGCGGAGGATTGGGAATGACCGAGGTACGGCGCTTCATGCAGCCGCGCGGGTGGTGGGTGGCCGCCGCGCTCATCGTGGTCCTGGGCGCCGGCGTCTGGTGGGCGCGCGCGCGCTTTGCGGCGCCGCCGCCGCTCGAGGGCGCGGTGCTGACGCCGCCCGTCCGCGCGTACGACTTCGCGCTGCCGGACCCGGACGGGCGGGCCGTGTCGCTGGCCGCCCTGCGCGGCAAGGTCGTCGTGCTGACGTTCCTGTACGCGCACTGCCCGGACGAATGCCCGCTCATCGCCGAGCAGTTCCACACGGTCCACGCCCAACTCGGCGGCCTCGGAGACCGCGTCGCCTTCATGGCGGTCAGCGTCGACCCATCCGGCGATACGCCCGATGCGATCCGCGAGTTTCTGGACCTTCATCACGTCACCGGCGTGCTCACGTACCTGCGCGGGAGCGCCGCGCAACTGCGCCCGGTGTGGGCGCACTACTTCGTCGCCAGCGATGCCAAGGACGGCGTCTCCCCAAGCACCGCGGCGGCCCAGGGCGTCAGCCACACGACGATCGTCTACGTGATCGACCCCCGGGGTCAGGTGCGGCTCTTTCTCCCCGCGAATTTCGATCCGAAGGATCTGATGACGGACATCCGGCTCCTGGCCCGGACCGCGCGCTAGGCGGATTTCAGCCGAGGGTTACGCCCGGCCGGATCGGTCGGCGACATCCGCGAGATGCGTGGGGCGAGACTCGTCTCCCGAGAGGACCACGACGTGGTCCGCGTACCGGTCGTATGCCGTCCGGCATGTGAACAGAAAGATCTGCCGGTCGCGGGCGAGGGCGCGCAGGAACGCCAACGCCGAGGCCTGGCGGTCGTCATCGTATGCCAGAAAGGGATCGTCCAGGAATAATGGGGGCCGCCGGCCTTCGGCCAGGAGATCCGCCAGGCCGAGGCGCAGCGCGAGGTAGCACTGGTCGACTCCGCCGCTGCCGATCTCCCGCGCGGACACGTCGGCCCATTCCTTCGGCGGACCCACCCACACGCGGGGGGCCAGCGTCTGTTCGTCGACGGTGATCCGCTCGTACGCGCCGTCCGACAACCGCCGGAGGTAGCCGCTCGCCAGCTCTTCCAGTCGTGCCCGGCCGGGCACGATCGTGGCGCGGTGCGCCTGGTCCAGGACGTCGTGCGTGAGCCGGAGGGCGGCGACCTGCCTCTGCTGGCGCGCGAGACGCGCATCGGTCTCGGCGATCTCCTCGTCCGCGCGGGCCAGCGCCTCCTGCGGCGAGCGCCCGGCGAGGCGGCCCTCGAGCCGCTGCAGGGCCGCCTTCTCCTCCTCGAGCGCCTGCCGCCGGTGCTGAGCGTCGAGCTGAAACCGCTGGAAGCCCGCCGCGTCCAGACGCCGAAGCGCGAGGTCCGGCTCTTCACGCTGGGCGCGCACGGCCCCCAGCTCCGTCATCGCCTGGCGGTGCGATTCCGCAATCCCCTCTTGGGTCTGCCCTCCGAGCAGGCCGTCGAGGATCTGGGCGGCAGACTTGCGCCGCTCGTGCACCGCCCGAAGGGCGCGCCGCCGTGCAACGGCGTCCGCCGCCGAGGCGGCGCCCAGCGTCTCCAGGCTGAGCCGAACCTCCTCGGCCGCCGCGGCCGCCCGCGCTTGAAGCGACGCCAGCTGATTCGCGTGCTCCCGTTCCCGAAGCGCCGCGCGTTCTGCATCGGCTTTGACCCGGCTTCCCGCGATGGCCGAGGCCACGGCGAGGGCGGCCGCCGCCGCGAGGGCGGCGAGGCCGGCCGCCTGCCGATGCACAGTGAGGAGCGCGATCCCGGCGAGGCCGATTGCCCCGGCCAGCGCGGACAGCCACGGGAGTCCGAGGCGAGACGCCGGCCGCCCGGCGGGCGATCCCGCCGGTCCCCGGACCGGCGCGTCCGCAACGCGCGGCCTCTCCAACTCGGCGAGTTGCTGGCGAAGGATCTGCGCGCGCGCCTCGGCCTGCTGGAGCGCGCTCAACGCCTCGTCGGAGATGGGCGGCAACTGCACGGCCGGGTCGCGGTCCGCCGCCGCCAGGTCGCGCGCCGCGGCGTCGATCCGCTCGAGACGGGCGGTCAGCTCACCGGCCCGCCGGCCCAGTTCCTCCCACCGGCGGTCCAACTCGTGCAACCGCCGGTTGGCTGCGAGGAGCGCCTCGTCCTCAGCGACGGCGCTCTCCAGCGCGGCGATGCGCGTGGCGCGCCGGTCCCGCTCGGCGGCCGCGCTCTCGATGTCCTTCACATCCGCGTCGAGCCGGCCGCGCTCGTCCGCCAACGCCTTGAGCCGCTCCTGGTCCCGCTTCAGGGGACCCGGGGCCGTCGCCGGACGGCCGCGCAGCCCGACCTCCTGCCGCCGGATCCAGTCGGCGATGGTCTTGAGGACCCGGGCCGCGTCGCTGTCGGTCCCGGTCATGATGCGAGACAGGTGGGCGCCGATCTCCCGCGACTCGTCCTGCACGGCCGCCAACTGCCACTGCCCGATGTGCGCCGTGGCCCGAAAGAGCGCCAGGCTCCCCAGCCCGAGCAACGCGCCCACCCGTTCCGCGGCATCCTTGGAGGTCTCCCACGCCCCGGCGTCGGATCGCAGCGCCGTCTTTTGCGACCCGAAGTCCTTGCGCAATTCATAGCGGTGCCCGTCCGCCTCGAACTCCAACGCGACCTCGCCCCCGGTGGGGGGTCCCCCACCGGGGGTCTGGGCCTCGTGCCACGGCCGGTACGACTTCGCCTCGGATGGACGAATCGGAAACAGCGCGGCTGAAAACGCGAGGTGCAGCGTGGATTTTCCGGCGTCGTTGCGCCCCCGGATGACGTTGAGTCCGGGGGCGAACGCGATCTCCTGATCGCCGAGTTTGCGGAAGGCACGGACCCGGATCCGGCGGACGATCATGCGGCCTGTCCCCCGCCGGGGGGCAGCTCCATCGTCCCCTGCAGCAGGGCGATGCCGTAGGCCAGAGCCTCTTCCGCGAGCGCCCGATCGTCGCCCTGCCGCGCCGCGATCTGCTCCCACATGTCCCCGACGAAGCGGCCGATCACCGTATGGTCGGGGTACTGCGATGGGTCGACTACCTCGGGCCGCAGCTGCGACTCGTCGCGGACGTCGAGGCGGAAAAACGACGCGGCCAGCTCGTCGCAGAGGCGCGCGGCCAGCACCCGGCTGTCGGGGCCGCCGAGGCCGGTCAGCACGACGCGCAGCGCCAGATCGGGATCGGCCTGGGCGCGGATGCGCCGGGCGATCGCCTCCCCGTCCCCCGCCGTTGCGAGATCGACGGCGAGGCGCCCGCTGCGCCGGCGGCCGACGCGCCGGGGTTCCACCTCCGCGCGGCCCGGGGCCGGAATCGTGACCAGCAAGACGTGGCCCGCCTGCGCCTCGTCCGCGTCGATCAGTTCCGGCGCCCCGCTGTAGTACGCGGTGACGCCGCCCGCGGAGACGTCCTGCGCCGAGTGCCAGTCGCCGAGGGCGAGATAGTCCACCTGGCTCGCGCCGATCTCCCGCGGCGTGATCATCGTGAACCGCGCTTCGAAGTCCGGCCGTTCCACGCTCCCGTGCGCCACGGCGACTTGGTAGCGCGTCTCGCGGCGCACCGGCAGCCCGGCGAGCGGACTGTCGGCGGACAGGCGCCGCGGCGCCGACCGTCCCACGATCGTCAGATCGCGGTCGGCGATCACGCGCCCGCCCAGCTGCTGGCCGAACACCGTCAGCCCGGGGCAGCGGCGCTCCAGCTCGGCCCACACGCCCGCGCTGCCTTCGCCGAGCGGATCGTGGTTCCCGGCGATCGCGCAGACGGGGATGCCGGCCTGCCCCAGCCTGGCCAACTGGTCGGCCGCGAACGCCGCGTGCACGCGAGATGCGGCCACGGAATCGAAGAGATCGCCCGCGATGAGCATCGCGTCCACCCGCTCCGCCAGGGCGAGATCGATGACCCGCGCAAACGTTTCCCGGAGTTGCTTGCGCTGCTCCGCGCCGCGGTCCCCGAGAACCTTGAACGTCGCCCCCAAATGCACGTCCGACGTGTGCAGCAGCCGCAGGCTCATTCCGGCGCCGCCGTGAACGGACAGATCTGCTTGAACGCGCAGTACGGGCACGCCCGGTAGGGATCGGGCGTCGCGGCGAACTGCCGGGCCCGAATGCCCGCGGCCGCGCGCTCGATCATCTCGCCGGCCTCCGCGATGTCGTCCGCGTCCTTCCGGGCGCGTCCCACCATGATCTCCCGCCCGAGGAAGTGCAGCTCCACCCGGTCCGGCGGCCGGCCGAGCACCTGCTGATAGGCCAGCGCGTAGATCGCCAGCTGGTCGCTGTCCCGCGTGCGCCGGTCGGCGTCCTCCTGCGTGCGCACGTCCGTGCTCTTGAAGTCGATGACCACGACCTCGTCGCCCCGGATGTCGACGCGGTCCCACCGTCCGCGGACGTAGGCGGGGCCGCACCGGAACCGGAACTCGCGCTCGACGAACGTCGGGACGGTTCCGCCGGCCTCCTGGTACGCGAAGAAGCGGCGCACGACGGCGCGGCCCTCCTCGAGCCGCCGGTCCTCGTGCTCGCGGCTGAGGAACCCCTCGCTGATCCACGCGCGCTCGAGCGTGGCGACGAGATCGTCCGCCGTCACCGGCTGCCGCCGCGCCCGCCGGCGGTTGTATTCCTGCACCGCCTCGTGCAGCGCGGCCCCGTACGCGATCCGGTGGTCCCGCAGAATCGGTACGCGGAGCAGATGAATGTACCGGTACTTGTACGGGCACGTCGTATAGTCGTCGACCTGCCGGAACGACAGCGGCACCGGATCTTCGGACGGCGGCAGCAGCACGATTGGGCCGCCGGCCCCGCCGTCCCCGCCCGGGAGGAGGACGGGCGGGGCGTGCCGCTCGATCGCCTGCGCCGGCGATGCGGGGCCGGGGATCGACTCGATGCGCGGCAGATCGAGCGCCTCCAGCACGAACGGGCTCACCTTGCGGCGGCGCACGCCGCCGTAGTCCCACGCACCGGTCAGGTACAGTTCGCGCCGCGCGCGCGTCATGCCGACGTAACAGAGCCGGCGCTCCTCCTGCAGGTGGAAGTCGCCGCTCGGCAGGAGGTCACGCATGAGCGCGTCCGGCAGCGCCAGCGGGTCCCGGCGCGCCCGCGACGGGAACTTCTCCGCCACGAGACTCACCAGGAAGACGACCGGGAATTCGAGGCCCTTCGCTTTGTGCATCGTGAGGATGTGCACGGCGTCGACCTCGGCGTCCGCCTCGGCCGTGGCCGGATCGTCGCCGGCGTCGATCAAGAGGTCCAGATAGGCGGCGAACGCGGGGACCCGGTCGACCTGCGCGGTCGCACCGTACCGCGCGACGAGATCGAAGAACCGGGCGATGTTGGCGACCCGGTGGCCGTCGGCGGGATCCTGGGAGGCCGCGAGGCGGTGGACGTACCCGGTCCGCGTCACCGCGTACTCATACAGGACGCGGCCGGTGGCCATCGTGGCGGCGAGGCGCCCCATCGCGTCGAGGTCGTCGACGAGACGGGCGACGACTGTCCGTCCCTCCGCCGAGACGTCCAGATCCTCGAGCCGCGGCAGCGCCCGATAGATCTGATTGAGCGATCGGTTGCGCCGCTGCCCGTAACTCATGCAGGCCGCCAGGTCCGCCGGCGGCACCTCGTACAGCGGCGACGCGCTCAAGAGGTACAGGGACATGCTGTCCCCCGGATGTGCCAGCACGCGTAGGAACGCGGTCAGCAGGCGAATCTCCTCGCGATCGTACAGGCCCCGCGTGCCGGTGAACGTGAAGGGGATGCCCCGCATGTTGAGCGCCCGCATGAAGGGATCCGCGTCCCGGTTGGCGCGGACGAGGATCGCCACGTCGCGGGGGCGCCAGCGGCCGGCGCGGGCGGCGCCGTCGATCCGGGCGGCCACGGCGTCCGCCTCCTCGCCGAGGGTC
Organism: bacterium; assembly: GCA_035945995.1. Taxonomy (NCBI): domain Bacteria; species bacterium. Next base: position 6,969 of record DASYZR010000122.1, on the reverse strand, counting down.
TCAAACTGCAGGTGCTGCGGCGGCGCGCCCGCCGCCGCGGCGGCGCGCAGGCGCTTGTCGATGCCCTGCCGCACTTCCAGGCGGTCGGGGTCGTTGTGGCGGATCAGACGGTAGGCCGCGTCGAGGATCTGCTGCGTCGAGCGGAAGTTGCGGGTGAGCACGACCGTCCCGGCCTCGGGATACGCCTCGATGAAGTACGCGATGTTGCTGTAGGAGGCGCCGCGCCACCGGTAGATTGCCTGGTCGTCGTCCGCGACCACCGTCAGGTTGCGGCGGTCGCCGGCGAGGAGCTGGACCAATTCGAACTGCGCGAAGTTGGTGTCCTGAAACTCGTCGACGAGCACATGGCGAAACTGTGACTGGTACGCCTGCCGGATGGACGGGTGCTCCCGGAGGAGCCGGAGCGTCAGCATGATGAGATCGCCGAAATCCACGCAGCCGGCCTCGGCCAGCATCGCCTGGTACGCGCGGTAGGCGGCGGCGATCTCCCGCTGCTGCCGCGCCGTCTCGGCGAGGACCGCGTTCTCCGGCTGCGAGGCGGCGTCGGCCGCCAGGCGGTCCGCGTACGCCGCGTAGTCCTCCGGCCGCACGTCTTCGTCTTTGGCGCGGCTCCACAGCGTGATGAGCGCGTCGACGTGCCGGGTCGGATCGCCGAGCGGGCGGAAGTAGTCGAGGGGCAACTGGAAGAGCCGCTCCCGGACGAAGATCACCTGTTCGGGACGGCTCAGCACCCGGAAGTCCGGCGAGAGGCCGATGTGCAGCGCGTTCTCACGGAGCACCCGGTCGCCAAAGGCGTGAAACGTGCTGATCCAGGTGTCGGTGTAGCCGTAGGGCACCAACCGGTCGACCCGCTCCTCCATCTCGGCCGCGGCCCGATCGGTGAAGGTCAGCGCGAGGATTTCGCTCGGACGGGCCAGGCGGGTCGTAATGAGGTGGGCGATCCGGCGGGTGATGACGGCGGTCTTGCCGGTCCCGGCGCCCGCGACGATCAGCAGCGGGCCTCCCGCGTGGGTGACGGCCCGGCGCTGCTCGTCGGTCAGGCCGTCGAGGATCTCCCCGGCACGCGACGGCCCGCCTGCCCCGTGCGAATCGGGGTCCGAGCTTCGAGGCAACTCGGACACAACGAGGTCGAGATCGTCGCGCACCGCGGAGGAGACGGGCGCGGCGGCCACAACCTCGCCATCCCCTTCGGGGGGCGGTTCGTCGGAGACGAGCGCCAGCGGCAGTTGATCGGATTCCGCCCGGCTGGGGGCGCGGCCGTCACGCATCCGTGTCACCGCGGTCGCTTCCCGTCTGACGCAGGACCTCCGGCCGCCCTCCGGCGGCCCCCTGCCGTTGCACCGTCCGAAGGACTCGTACGATTGTCTGTGCTGCGAATCCCCGGCGCTGGAGGACACCGGCCAGCCGCCGGACCCTGGCCTCCCAGGGGAGATGCGCGTATGCGTGGAGCCGGCGCACCGCCACATCGCGCGCGCGCCGCTCTTCCGCGTCGGCGACATCTTCTTCGCCGTGCACCTCGCGGATGGCCTGCTCGATCAGCGAACTCGGGACGCCCTTTTCACGCAACTCCGACCGGAGCCGCAACAGCCCGCACGGATGGGTCGCGAGCCGGCCGCGCACCCACGATCGGGCGAATTCGAGATCGTCGAGATAGCCGGCGTCCGCGAGATGGCCCACCACCGCCGCCGCCGGCTCCGCCGGCACGCCGGCGCGCCGAAGCCGTTCGCGCAACTCGGCGATGCTGCGCGGACGCGCGGCGAGCAGCCGCACCGCGGTTTCGCGGGCGTGCCGATAGGCGTCGTCGCGTTCGAGGATCGTCAGCACCGGCGGGGCGAGCACGAGACCGGGCTCGAGACCGAGCCGGGAGACCCGCTCGGCGTCCACATGCAGACGGCGCCCGTCGTCGAAGATCAGGAGGCGGACCTCACCGGCGGTCGTGGGTCCACGGTCGAGGGCACGAATCTCAGCGACACGTGCGGCGGCCTCGACCCTTACACGGGCTCCCGGACGGACACCGCGGTCGGCCCCGGTGGGACGACGGCGGCTGCCGGGAACCCGGACGCGGACCGCAGGGACTTTCCCTGCCGGGCTCAACGCTGGGCCCGAGACGGTACTCCCTTCACGGCCGCGGCGGCCGCCGCGGCCTCTCGGCGCCCGTCATCGGGCGATCCGGGGCGCTTCGTTTCCGGACCCACGCCGTTGCCTCCCGAGGGCGGCAGACCGCCGGCAGAGGACGCGGCATCCGAGGCCGCCGGAGACACCGGCGAGCGGCTGATCCCAAGCTTCTCCCGCGTTCTCGCTTCGATCTCCCGAGTCAGCTCGGGATTGCTCTCGAGGAACTCGCGGGCGTTATCGCGCCCCTGCCCGATCTTCATGTCCTTGTACGCAAACCAGGTCCCCGCACGCTGGACGATGCCGTGGAGCGCGGCCACGTCGAGCAAACTGCCGGACTTGCTGATCCCGCGCGGGAAGATGATGTCGGCCTCGCAGTCCCGGAACGGTGCGGCCAGTTTGTTCTTGACGACCTTGATCCGAACGCGCTGGCCGATGACCTGATCGCCGGACTTCAGCGACTCGATCCGGCGGATCTCCATGCGCACGGAGGCATAGAACTTGAGCGCGCGGCCGCCGCTCGTCACCTCGGGGTTTCCGAACATTACGCCGACCTTCTCGCGCAGCTGGTTGATGAAAACCATGGTGGTGCGGGATTTGCTGATGGCGCCGACGAGTTTGCGCATCGCCTGCGACATGAGCCGGGCCTGCAGGCCGACGTGCGCATCGCCCATCTCGCCGTCCAACTCGGCCCGGGGCACGAGCGCCGCCACCGAATCGACCACGATCACGTCGATCGCGCCGGACCGAACGAGCATCTCGCCGATCTCGAGCGCCTGCTCACCGGAGTCGGGCTGGGAGATCAGGAGGTTGTCGATGTCCACGCCGACGTTGCGGGCGTATTCGGTGTTGAGGGCGTGTTCGGCGTCGATGAACGCCGCGACGCCGCCTTCACGCTGCGCCTCGGCGATGACGTGATATCCGAGGGTGGTCTTGCCCGACGACTCCGGGCCGTAGATTTCCACGATCCGACCGCGGGGCACTCCGCCGACGCCCAGGGCGACGTCCAGAGCCAGCACGCCGGTCGGGATCACGTCGACGCTCAACTTGGCCTGGTGCTCGCCGAGCTTCATGATGGATCCCTTGCCGAACTGCTTCTCGATCTGGGTCAGGGCGAGGTCCAGGGCGCGCTGCCGCTCGTTCATCGGGACCTTCCTTCCGCCGCGTCGACGGCCGAGTTATGCGAGTTTTGCTGGTTTAAGTTGGCCTCACGATACCAAACGTTTGTTCGGCTGTCAAGCCACACTGTGAACATTTGCCCATCACGCAGTCGTCTCGCCATGCTCCTCCTAAGCCGCCACGCCTCGCTCCATGGGATTCGTCACAGCCCTTCCTAAACCCCGGGATCGCCGTCCAGCCGGCTTGAGGCCACAACGGTGTGAGTGGGACCCGAGGAGCCGAGCACGCTCTCCACGACCGCCATTTCCGTCACCCGCTGGCCACCGAGTGCGATCTCGCCGAACGTTTCGCGGAGTGCCCTGAGATCAGGGGGACGGCCGCTCCCCCTGACGCGCGCCAGGGTCAGGTGCGGCGCGAACGGGCGATCATCGCACGGCACGCGGTGGGTACGTAACGCGCGCCGGAGCGCCTCGGCAAGGGCGATGAGCCGGTCCGCGCCGCCCGTCACGCCCACCCACACGACGCGCGGAGCGGCGGTCGACGGAAACGCGCCGAGGCCGGCGAAGGCGATCGCAAACGGCGCCGCCGACGTCCCGACGTCCCGCGCGGCGTCGACGGTGCGGTGCACTTCGGCCGAGGTGACGTCGCCGAGGAACTGGAGCGTAAGATGCATGTGCTCCGGCGCAACCCACCGGAAGCGATCGGCGTGGACCGCGAGCGTCCGGCGCGCCTGCTCCGCGGCGCGGCGGACGTCCGCCGTCAACGGCACGGCGATGAAGATGCGATGGCGCCCCGGTTCGTCTCGCCCCGGCCGTCCGGCACCCGCCTCGTCACCTCCGGCGTGCCCGCTCAACGGCCTCCGCGGGGTCGGGCGGAGCGACCGCAATACCTCCGCCGGTACCGCTCATGCGCCGTCCCCGGTATGCTCGAGAAGGTGCAGGCGAATCACGTCGAGCGCCGTCTGCGAGGCGAGGTACTGGATGCCCTGCCGGCCCGGCTCGGTTCCGTACCGCATTTCGCGGACCTCCGTGCCGCCGGCGTGGGCGAGCGCGAGAAATACGAGCCCCACCGGCTTGTCCGGCGCGCCGCCGGACGGGCCGGCGATTCCGGTCGTCGCGATTGCGAGGTCCGTCTCCGCGTGCGCGCGGGCGCCGTCCGCCATCGCGCCGGCCACCTCGCGGCTGACCGCGCCATGGCGGGTAATCAGATCCGGCGGCACCCCAAGCCACCGGCTCTTCGCCGCGTTGCTGTAGGCGATGACGCCGCCGTCGAGATACACCGAAGCGCCGGGCGTCCGGGTGAGCCGGTGCGCGATGAGCCCGGCGGTGCACGATTCCGCGACCGCGATCGTCATCCTGGCCGCGGCCAGCAGACGGGCGACCGTTTCCTCCAGGGTCTGGTCGCCCACCGCGTAGATAGCGCGGCCCAGGCGCTCGCGAATCGCCAGCTCGGTCTCGTCGAGCAGGCCGTCGACGACGTTCTCCTGGCCGTGGGCGGTGAGACGGAGGTGACACTCGCCCGTGTGCGCGTACGGCGCGATCGTCGGATTGGTCCCCGCCCGCATGAGATCGCGCAGCCGGTCCTCCACCAGCGACTCGCCCATGGCGACACGAACGATGCGCGAGCGAATGACGTCGTCGCCGGCCAGCCCTCGGGCGCGCAAATACGGGACGACGTGATCCTCGATCATGCCCCTCATTTCCCGGGGCACGCCGGGGGTGAAGACGACTGTCTTGCCCGCATGCTCGAGAATGACGCCCGGCGCGCTGCCCCGGGTGTTGGGAATCATGCGGGCGCCGCGCGGCAGCATCGCCTGCTTCACCTGTTGGCTGCTCAACGGGCGGTTGCGGCGGCGGAAGAATTCCTGGACGTGCGCCCAGGCCTTTTCGTTGCGCTCCAGCGGCAACCCCAGCGCCTCGGCGACCGCGGCGACGGTCAGATCGTCGTCCGTCGGCCCCAGTCCGCCGGTGGCGATGACGAGATCCACGCGGCCGAGCGCCTCGCGAAACACCTCCTGCACGCGGCGGACATTGTCGCCCACGGTCGACCGGTAGTAGACGGCGATGCCGAGATCGGCCAGCACGTTGCACAACCACACGGCGTTCGTGTCCGTGATCTGCCCGAGGAGATGCTCCGTCCCGACCGACACGATTTCCGCGCGCGTCACCGGCGGATCTCCTCGCGGTGACTCCGGAGCGCGCCCGTCACTTGTTGTTGTTCGCGGGAGAACTCGGCGGGGTCGCCGGGGGCGGATTGCCCGGAGCCGCGGCGGGGGGCGCACCGGACGGAACGCTCGGTGCGGGACCGGACGGAGCGCTCGACGGCGCACCGGGCGAGGGCGCGGCGGTCGGGGGAGCGGCGGGCGCGGTGACGGAGCCGCCGACGGTGAACGTCCGATCGACGACGTCACCCGGATTGCCGAGCCGGCCGAGGGCCTGTCCATTGACGGCCACATCGAGGGCGCTCGCGTTGCCGACCCGAAGGCTGACCTGCTTTTGGCCCTGCCACACCTGATGGTCGCCCGCGCTCACGAACCCCTCGAAGACGACGCTTCCGTCGGCCACAACCCGCAGCCACGTTCGGTCGGTCGCGTCAACGGCGACCGCCACGTGTTGCCCGGTGATGGTCCCGCGGACGGTACCCGGTGGCGATGCCGGCCCGATGCCGGATGCCCCCGACGTCGGGGTGACGGGCGCTGGGGCGCCGGCCGCGGATTGGCCCCCTCCCGCCGCCGGCGCGGCGCTCGCCGGGGCAATCTTGGACGGCGGCGCCGTGGGCGGCGTCTGCGCGCCGGCCTGCGCCGGTGTGGCGGTGACCGGCCGCGGACGCGTGGCGGCGTATTGCCGGAGCTGCCCGTACAACACGTAGGAGAGAAACAGGCCGCCGCCGAGCAACACCACCACGATCGCCGTCACGATGCGACGCAGCCGGGAGTACGGTGTCGCGGGTGTGATGCGGACTTCGACCGGTGCCGGGCGCGCGGCGCTCAGCGCCGGCGCCACAGAAAAGAGGCCCATCACCTCGTCCGGCGGCAGGCCCAATTGTCTCGCGTAACTCCCGAGGAAACCCTTGGCGTACGCGGCCCCCGGCAACTCGTCCCACGCCTCGCGCTCGAGCGCCTCCAGGTAGCGGCGCCGGATGCGCGTCGCTGCCTCGACCTCCTCTAGGGAAAGTCCGCGCGCCGTGCGGGCGTTGCGAAGCCGCTCGCCGATCCCCGCTGAAGCCATAGCGCCTCCGGGTTTCTGGAGACCAAAACCTCTTTCCTGCGGTCCGGGGCCGGAACCGTGCGCCGCATACGAGATATATGCCCAGGGTACCCGGCGTGATTCCACCGCCGGGACGCGTCATGAGAAGCGGGCATCAATCGGACGCGTCCTCTGCCGCGGCGGCCGCCCGCGCAGGTCGGGGCTCGCCGGTCCCCCCCTCGCGCAGCGTCCGGTCCAGTTCCTCGAGCCCGACCAGGACCTCTCTCGGACTGGAGCCCTGGGGCGGTCCCACGATCCCCTTCTCTTCCAACTGGTCGACGAGCCGCGCCGCGCGGACGTACCCGATGCGCATCTTGCGCTGCAGCAGCGAGACAGAGGCGTACCCGGAGCGCACCACGAGGCGCGCGGCGTCCCCGAGGAGCGCGTCGGCCGCGGGCGCCTCCTCGGCCGGGCCGTCGGCCGTCGCCTGCACCAGCGCGTCGACGTACGCGGGTTCGCCCTGCGTTCTCCAGAACTGTACGAGGCGCTCGGT
>DASYZR010000121.1 GCA_035945995.1 bacterium | reverse complement strand
AGACCGCCAGCAACGCGTAGAGTCGAGGCTCTACGGGTTCTACAGGTTCTACGGGTTCTACAGGTTTCAGGTTCTGAGTTCCCGGTTCAAGGTTCGAACGGCTGCGGCCGCGAGAACCCGAGAACCGAGAACCGAGAACCTTTAGCAGGTTGCTGAAAAAGTAAGTTTCCCAGCCGATCCGCGTGTACTACGATGCTCCCGTCGCTTGGAGGGAGCCGCATGCGTGGAGCCGACGAGACGTCCGGATCGATGTTCAGCTACGTGTCGCTGGAGGCCCGCGTGCCGGCGGATCATCCCTTGCGGGGGATCCGCCGGATTACCGACCGCGCCCTGGAGCGACTGTCGCCCCGGTTCGACACGCTGTACGTGAAATTCGGCCGTCCGTCGATTCCGCCCGAGCAGCTGCTGCGGGCGCTGCTCCTGCAGGCGCTGTATACCATTCGCAGTGAGCGGCAACTGATCGAGCAGCTCGATTTCAACCTGCTGTTTCGGTGGTTTGTCGGACTCGGCATGGACGACCCGGTGTGGGTGGCGACGACGTTCACGAAGAACCGCGACCGCCTGCTGAACGGCGACGTGGCGGCGGCGTTTTTCGAGGCGGTACTGATCCACGCCGACGCCGAGCGGTTGTTGTCCGATGACCATTTCACGGTGGACGGCACGCTGCTCGAGGCGTGGGCGAGCCACAAGAGCTTCCGCCCGCGCGACGAGGAGCCGCCGGCCGGGGGCGCCAACCCGCCCGTCGATTTCCACGGGCAGCGCCGGACGAATCTGACCCACCAGTCGACGACCGATCCCGACGCCCGGCTGTACAAAAAGGCGCGCGGGCGCGAAGCCCGCTTGAGCTATCTGGGCCACGTCCTCATGGAGCACCGCTCCGGCCTGATCGTGCGGGCCACGGTCACGCCCGCCGATGGGTACGGCGAACGGGACGCCGCCGTCGCGATGATTGGCGATCTGGTCGGCGAGCAGCGGATCACCGTGGCCGGGGACAAGGGCTACGACACGCGCGACTTCGTCGCCGCGCTCCGCGCCATGCACGTCACGCCGCACATCGCCCAGCACACCACCGGGCGACGCAGTGCGATCGACGGACGCACGACACGCCACGCCGGGGACGAGGTCAGTCAACGGAAACGCAAGCTCGTGGAGCAGAGCTTTGGGTGGATGAAGACCGTCGGCGGATTGCGCACACTTCGCCATCGCGGCGGTCCGCTCGTCACCTGGCTCTTCACCTTTACGGCCGCGGCGTACAACATCGTCCGCCTGCGCCGGCTGCTGCCCGAGCCCGTGTAGCGCGCGACGCGGCGCGCCCGGAGCCGCCGCCCCGGGCGCCACGCCACCCGAACGGGCCGGCCGAGACGAGCAAATACCAATGACCCAAGTCACTATTTCAGCAGCCTGTTAGGAACAAACATTCCCGGCCCTGGAGATGTCTGGCACGAGTCTCCGCGCTTCCCAACCTGTCGTGACTAGAAAACGGCGGCCAAGATCTTGGGTTACGCTGCATGAGAGC